>JALFCJ010000267.1 GCA_022771185.1 Spirochaetales bacterium
ACAAGGATATCTGTTCCTTGAATATCAATATCGATTGAATAAGACTGAGGAAAAAATCGTGACATTATCATAGCGATCCTATGACTCTGTGTGGATTTTTTCCTATGATCTTCGGCTTCCCCATACTTTGAGAAATACTCAAGCATAGTCTCTCTGAATGATGAAAATACTTCTATCTTCTCTATGGAACTCATCTCTTTTACTCTTCGTCGTCCTCAAAGCGAATAACAATATCCATTTCACTTACTTTTGAGATTGTCTGGAATATTGAGCATGACTGGGATGTCTTCTTTACAAGGTGCTCAAACTCTTCCTTGTCAGAAATATTCTTAGCCACGATCTCAAGAGAAGTATGCTCCAGGGTTGTAGGAGAAGTAGTTCTCTTGACGCCTCTGGCTGTAATTGTAATCTCTCCCCATGTTCCCTTTCTCTCAAAGTCCGCGAGAGTGTAGTAGAAGCAGCCTGTGAGGGCTCCCATCAAATATTCATAAGGGCCTGAGCCTTCTCTAAATTCATGTGTTTCACCGATTGGAGTAGTAAAGAACTCTTTCTCGCCTGTAAATGTACCTGTTGCTGTTCTTTCCATATATTAATTATCTCTATCAAACGCTTTTTTGACTAGCACAAAAGAGAAAGGGGCCATGCCCCTTCTCTTGTCGTTTGTTATTTTGTGGTTCTCTTTTTCTCGTCGACGATAAGGCCAAGCTCTTCAAGCTGCTTGTCTTCGACCCAGTTTGGAGAATTGTCCATTGGAGAAGATGCTGCAGTTCCCTTAGGGAATGCGATTACTTCCTTAATGGAGCTCTGGCCTGCAAGAATCATACAGAGTCTGTCGATGCCAGGAGCAATTCCTCCGTGTGGTGGTGGAGAGAATTTGAATGCATCAAGAAGGAATCCGAACTTCTGCTGAGCTACATCATCTGGAATATTGCAGATTCTGAAGATTCTCTTCTGAAGTTCGATGTCGTGGATTCTTATTGAACCAGAAGCAAGTTCGTATCCATTGAGAACCAAGTCATAAAGGTCACCCTTTACAGAACCTGGATCTGACTCGAGAGTATCGAGATATTCCACCTGTGGCATACTGAACATGTGGTGGGCAGCTTCCCAGTGTCCTTCGTCTTCGTTGTACTCGAAGAGAGGGAAGTCGATGATCCAGCAGAATGCAAATCCAGGCTGGATGAGATTCAAGTCGGAGGCAAGTTTTCTTCTGATGGCATCCATACTATTGCAGCACTTCTTCCAGTTGTCCAGGGCAACCATCAAAATCACATCGCCGTCTTTTGCCTTTGTCTCTTCTAGGACCAGACTCTCTTTGCCTGCAAAGTATTTGGATACGCCGCCGGTGAGAGTGCCGTTGTCTACCTTCATCCAGCAGAGGCTCTTTGCACCATAAATCTTTGCAGCATCCTCCAGAGATGTTATGTATTTTCTTGTAAAGTCATGACCTTCTGTCTTTGGAGCAACGATATACTTGATATATCCATTGTTCTGTAGTGTTTCCTGGAAAAGGGTGAATGTAGACTCTGAAGCAAATGTAGAAGCGTCATGAATCTCGAGACCATATCTTAAATCCGGCTTATCGCAGCCATAAGTATTCATGGCATCCTGATAAGTCAGTCTCTTGAAGTGTGCTGGAAGCTCTACGTTCATAACATCTTTGAATACGTAGCCGAATAGGTCCTCCATAAGAGCAAGGACATCGTCACGCTTTACAAAGCTCATCTCGATGTCGAGCTGAGTAAACTCAAGCTGTCTGTCGCCTCTTGGGTCTTCGTCACGGTAACATCTTGCGATTTGGAAATATTTATCGAAACCGGAGACCATCAATATCTGCTTATAGAGCTGAGGTGACTGAGGGAGGGCGAAGAACTTACCCGGATAGATGCGGGATGGGACAAGGAAGTCTCTTGCACCTTCTGGTGTGCTTCTGATGAGAGTAGGTGTTTCGATTTCATAGAAATCAGTCTTATAGAAATACTCTCTGATTGATTTCACAACTTCATGGCGAAGTTTGATTCTGTCCTGCATTCCCTTACATCTGAGGTCAAGGAATCTATACTTAAGTCTTAAATCCTCTCTGGCGCTATTCTCGTCTTCAATCATGAATGGCAGCACTGCACACTGAGAAAGAATCTGAATATCTTCAGCTTTGACTTCGATCTCTCCTGTATCCATGTCGCTGTTGATCATAGAGTCAGGTCTTCTTCTGACAATACCTTTTACTGCGATGCAGTATTCAAGCTTAAGTTCCTGTGCCTTCTTCTGAAGGAGCGGGGAAGCGTCGTCGTCCACGACTACCTGAGTCTGACCATATCTGTCGCGGAGGTTAATAAAATGGATGGCACCATGGTTTCTGTCGCTGTGGACCCATCCGTTTAAAATGACACTCTTACCTTCATCGGCTGCTCTGAGAGCGCCGCAGGTGACTGTCCTCTGCATGAAAGCTTCTTCCATAAAAAGTTTCTCCTTGGAGTAAGGAAATATTAACACTCATTGTTCTTTATGGCTATAAGGGGCATGGGTATTTCAAAGATAGTGAAAGATACACCGATACTGTTTTGTATAGGATTGACGATGAAAAAGCTTGACGGAATTATACGGGGGTATAACGTTTTCAGATATAAAGGGATAGACATAGCTCTTAAGAATAACATAGCTTGCGCTAGTCAAGAATAAGAGTTGTCTCTTTTATCTGAGCCAGTCTTTTCTGTGTTTATTGGGCTGGCAGCTGGGGGATAGAATTTTTGGGAAAAAAAGAAGTATTTGCTTTTTCCTTATTTTGATTCTCTAACCTGTATTATAAGAACAAGGAGAATAGCTAAATAACAAATAAGAAAATGACCTTTAATAGTGCTTTCCTTTTGAAGAAATACAGGGCGAGTTTCAAGATTAGTTTTCATCGCCCTGAAAGTTTCCTCTATTCTCCATAAATTATGATAAACCTTATATATTTCTAAACTATCTAAAGCAGTATCAGATGTAACTGGCATGTTGTAGCCGCAATACTTATAGGCTTCTTCAATAGCTTCATAGTTAATAACAGGTTTAGCACTAACATCTTTATTATCTTTAGAAACAAACTTGACGAATTTGGCAGCATCACCGAATTCGGATCTTTTGACTTTGCTGAGAGTCTTTGCCCTTGCTTCGGCAACAAGCTTGTCAATCTCACGCTTCTGCTTTGCCTTCTGCACCGGATTGAATGCGACAACCCTTTTCTCCCTGACACTGAATTTGACATCCTTGCCCTGGTCATCCTTGAAGCTGTATTCAAAAGTATCTTCACAATCCTTGTAAGAATATTTTCCGGAAGGAGACTTGTTCCAGTGGTCATCCTCTTTGAATACCCATGCCTCCTCTTTGGCACTTAACGTCTTCACGGATCTGCTGAAGATGTATCCGTCTTCATAACCCTTTGCTTCATATATATTTTTCGCACAATTAAGACCTTTATCTGCTACTTGTATTGTTTTACCTTTCACTCCCAGACTTGTCTTCATTTTATCTATTGCTTTTCTTATATAAGGCCTTTCAGATTCATTACCAGGATAAAGAGTCATATTAATTGGTATCATATCCTTATCAAGTAATAATCCAAGTCCTACTATTGGATCTTTCCTATTCTCTTTACTAGGTCCTTTCCTTCTAAAATCATCTTCTTTATCTATTTCAAAATAAAAGTTTGTGCAGTCAAAGTAAGTCTTTGATGTATCTACTCCATATTTTTATTTTACGCGCAAAGTAAAAATATCTACTATTTTCTCATACTGTATTCCAAAATACTCACAAGCCTCTAATATCTGGTCATAGGAGTAACTATACTTGGTGTATAACTGTGGAATTACACTTTCAAATGTAGCTTTCTTGGAACATGGGCATACTATCCTTGAAAATAATAAGGCACTTAACTTCTCATAAAGATTAAACTTAAAACCAGTAACACCATTAAACAAATCTAAATCTTTCTTTACTTCAAGCTTTTCCAATACTTCCTTTACTGTGAAATATCCAACATATCGTTTTAATAAGTTATCCTTTATAGTCTCCTCTCCGGATGAAACCCATCTGAGGTAACTAATGCCGCCTATCCATATATTAGGCTATGCCACAATTCCATTTAGATATTAATAACCTTAGATAATCAAGTGCAAAAATCCAAAAATAAACACTTTTCCTATAAAGAATTATTATCACTGAATATTAGGTAAGAAATAGTGTTTAAGTCATAGAAATAATAAAAAGAATTAGTTGAAATTTCGTGTATGAATTTTTTCTTGCGTATTCAAAAAACTGTTGTATAATTAAATTGAAACGGTTCAAAGGTGAATTATGCAACAGTCTAAGAAAACAGTAAGTATAAAAGATGTAGCAGCCTATGTTGGTCTTTCCGTAGGTACTGTTTCTATGGCTCTTAATAATTCAGAAAAAATTGCAGAAAAAACTAAAGTAATTGTAAAAAAAGCTGCTGAAGAACTTGGCTTTAAGAAAAATCCATTTGCTCGATCATTATCTACACAATCATCAGGTATGGTAGGATGTATCGTTCCAGATCTTACAAACAACTTCTATGGTGAAATGATAGCTCATCTGCAACGTGATTTGGCAGAAATAGGTTATGGTTTAGTAGTAGGCTGTTCAAATGAAAGTAGTAAGATGGAAAATAGTTTAATTGAACAATTTCTAGATAAAGGTGTTGATGGTATTATTACAGTCCCTGTTAATGAATTAAACCCTGAATTATCTGAAATAAAAAAATTACTAAATCGTGATTATCCTATCGTTTTCATCTCTTCTTATTATAGAGAAATACCAAAATACACAGTTATGTGTGACTTAAAAGATGGAATGTATAAGCTTGCAAAGGAGATGTTGAAGCAAGGACATAGAAATATTGTTATTGTTACTGGTAATAAAGAGCTTGTCCCTTCAGGTGAAAGAGTCGAAGGCTTATTGAAGGCTTTAGAAGAATATAATCTGAATATTGATGAATCAAATTTTATCGAGGCTGATAAAGTTACTTTTATCGGTGGTTATTCAGCTATAAATGAAATATATAATGAAAAGAAGCCAGATTTAGTTCTAGCAATCAATGATATTATGGCTATGGGTATTATTAGTTCTTTAAAATCACAAAAAGTAAAGATACCTAAGGATGTTTCAGTTACTGGCTTTGACGATATTGCTATTGCTGCTTTCCAAGAGACACCTCTTACTACGGTAAGTCAATCATTAAGTGAAATGAGTAAAAGAGCAGTAAAACTACTAATTGATAGAATTAATGGAGAACAAAGAGATTTCGGCGTAGATAGGGTAGGTGCTGAGGTTGTCCTCAGAAAATCAACAAGAATTATTTAAAACTTTTTAAAGGAGGATTTGAAACGGTTCAATAATATTAGACTTTTAATTTGAAACGATTCAATTATTAGAATATGAAAACTATTAAAGAAATTAAACAAGAAATGCTTACTACGATTAGGGATTATATAATCCCATTTTGGCTTGATAATTCTGTCGATACTCAATATGGCGGATACATTACAAGTTTTGATGAAAATGGAAAATTTGATGGTAATGGAATAAAAAACATAGTTACACAATCAAGAATGGTATGGGGTTTTTCTTACTTGCTCGATTTTGCAAAAGAAGAAGATAAAGCTCGTATGAAAGAAGCAGCACGTCAAGGCGCCGAATACTTGATGGACCAATTTTGGGATAAAGAATATGGTGGATTTTATTGGCTATTAAATAGAGATGGATCAATTGCAGACCCTTCAAAACTAACATATGGAGAGGGCTTTGGTGTATATGCTCTAGCTCAGTATTATCTTACTTATGGTGATAAAAAGGCTCTTGAGGTTGCAGAAAAAGCATTTGACCTTATCCAAAAGTATTCAACAGATACTTACCGAGGTGGTTATTACGAAAATGTTGAAAGAGATTGGAGCTTATCACCTGCAGGAGCTTATGCTGGTGATAGAAAGAGCTTAGATATTCACATGCATTTACTTGAAGCTTGGACAACCTTATATCAAGCAACAGGAAAAGAAATTCATAAACGAAAGCTTCAAGAGTCATGGGATATTATCAAGACTTACATGATTAATAAAGAAGATGGTTATGGCTTAAATCAATTTGACCTCTATTTTAATCAAATTCCTGCAATCAATATAAAGAGAACTTGGAATGCTGAAAGAGAGACAAATGAGACTATTTCAACTCCTACTAATACAACAAGCTATGGCCATAATGTTGAGCTAAGTTGGCTTGCTGACCATGCCTTGAATATACTTGGTTGTAGAGCTGATGATGATAATTTAATTCTAATTAAGTTCCTCGACCATGCTTTAGCCCACGGTTGGGATTATGAAAATGGTGGTGTATTCCGTGATGGCGTTGGTAATGGTGATGCGTTAGTTACCGATAAAGAGTGGTGGCAAAACTTTGAATCATTAACAGGTTTCTTAAATGGATATGTAATGACAGGAAACAGTAAGTATTTCGAAACATTTGCAGCTCTATGGGAGTTTGATAAAAACAACTTCATGAATTATGAGGTCGGTGAATCAAGACAATTATTAGATAAAAAAGGAAATCCTCTTGTAAGTAATATTGGTAATCCTTGGAAGGGAATTTACCACACAGGAAGAGCTTTTGCTGAGTGTATAAGGAGACTTAGCACTTTAGAAAAATAGGTAATAAAGAAAAAAAGGAGATATAGATGGAAGAATACATTGTCAAGATGGAACACATCTGCAAGACATTCCCAGGTGTAAAAGCTTTAGATGACGTATCTTTCAACCTTAAGCCAGGTGAGGTAATGGCACTTCTTGGTGAGAATGGTGCAGGTAAATCAACACTTATGAAGATCTTAAGTGGCGTTTACACAAAAGATGAGGGAACTATCTTAATTGATGGGAAAGAGGTACCTATCATGAATCAGAAAGTTGCTTCTGAGAAAGGAATTGCGATAATACACCAAGAGCTTAATATGTGTCATCATCTTACCGTTGCTGAAAACATGTTTTTGGGAAGAGAACCATTAAAGCATGGATTAATTGATACCAAAAAGATGAATAGCGATGCTAAAGACCTTCTTTTGAAGCTTGGAGTAGACATTGATCCAACAACAATTACTGGAGAACTTCAAGTATCAAAACAGCAGATGGTTGAAATAGCTAAAGCTCTATCAATTAATGCAAAAGTATTAATAATGGATGAACCTACTTCAGCATTAACAGCAAGAGAAATTGATGAACTTTTTACTATCATCAGACAGCTAAAAGAATCTGGTTGTGGAATAGTTTATATTTCACACCGTCTTGAAGAGTTATCACATATCACCGATAGAGTTACTATCATGCGTGACGGCCATTACATCACATCAGGAAACTTTAATGATTTCACTATGGATGAAATCATTGCCAACATGGTAGGCCGTGAGATTAAAGAAAAGTATCCTCATGTTGATTGTGCTGTTGGTGAAACTGTATTTGAAGTCAAAAATCTTAATGCAGGAAGACTTGTTAGAGATATCTCATTTAGTGTCCGTAAAGGTGAGCTTGTAGGTATTGCAGGTCTTATGGGTGCAGGTAGAACTGAGACAACAAGAGCTATTTTTGGCGCTGATCAAAAAGAAAGTGGAAAAATATTTGTTGAAGGAAAAGAGGTCTTCATAAGAAATCCAAAGGATGCAATTAAAAATGGTATTGTACTTGCTCCTGAGGATAGAAAGAAAGATGGGTTATGCATAAAGCTTCCTGTTAGAGAAAATATTTCACTTCCAAACCTCGATGGCCTTACAG
>JALFCJ010000269.1 GCA_022771185.1 Spirochaetales bacterium
CTACGTAGTGGAAACGGAATAAAGTACTCTATCTCCCTTTCTGTATGCATTGCCATTTCTCTAGTGGTTGCAATGACGCTTTCAAATACAATAGGAGCCATTATTCCTATTGTAATGGAGAAAATCGGAGTAGACCCCGCCGTGGCATCAG
The DNA here is from genome assembly GCA_022771185.1 of Spirochaetales bacterium. Classification (GTDB taxonomy): domain Bacteria; phylum Spirochaetota; class Spirochaetia; order Sphaerochaetales; family Sphaerochaetaceae; genus Ornithospirochaeta. Next base: position 152 of record JALFCJ010000269.1, read on the forward strand.
GACCTCTGATCACCACGCTAAATGACCTTGTGGGAGCATGCTCCTACTACACTCTCGTCTATTTAGTGTTGAAAAAACTGCTACACTTTTAAAAAAAATGAAAAATGTGTGGAAAACCATAGTTGTTAAGAGTTAATATTTCTTTGGCCTAGGCCAAAAAATATAAGGAGAAAAGAATGGACGACGGTACTGGAAGTATAGTCAATTTAGGCGGTTCAGACAGCGAAGTTCCTCTGGGTACCCGTCGCATTCGACGTCCCAGGTAGCAAGACGATCCGCCTCCCAAATCTAGTAGGAGGTGAAGGACAATGGATCCGGAAATTCAGAGCGGCCAGCATCCAGATTATGCAGGCGAGCTAGTAGAAATAATCAAAAGTAACATTTCACCAATGGCCTTGAAAGAGAAGGTCATGGGTTATCATGAGAACGATATTGCAGATGCCATGGATAGGCTTTCTCCTGAAGACAGAGGAAAGCTATATCGTATCCTTGACTCAGAAACACTGGCAAATATCTTTGAATACACTGAAAACATATCTACCTACCTTAATGAAATCAGTGTTAAGAAAAAAATAGCCGTTCTCAGTGATCTTGAAACAGACAAGGCTACAGAATACTTGAAGTCTCTTCCTAAGGGAGAGAGGACTACTCTCATTGAGTTTATGGATGATGATGCGAGAAAGGACATCGCCCTCCTGGCATCCTTCGATGAAGACGAAATCGGATCAATAATGACCACAAACTTCATCGAAGTAAAAACAGGCACAAGCATAAAAGAAGCCATGAGGGAGCTCATTGAGCAGGCTGCTGAAAATGATAACATCCAGACTATTTATGTAGTTGATTCAAACGGCCTCTATTATGGCGCCATAGACTTAAAAGACCTTATCAGGGCAAGGGAAGGAAACACAATAGACTCCATCGTCTCAACTTCCTACCCTTACGTCTACGCCCACGAGCTCATTGATGACACAATGAACAAAATCAAGGATTATGCAGAGGACTCCATCCCTGTTCTTGATCAATCAAATAAACTCCTTGGTGTCATCACAAGCCAGGATATGGTGGAAGTCATCGACGACTCCATGAAAGACGATTATGCAAAGTTCGCTTCTCTTGGAGACGTGGAAGACTTGAATGAAACAGTGGGTCAGAGTTTGAAAAAACGTCTACCTTGGCTGACCATCCTGTTGTTCCTGGGTATGCTTGTCTCTTCTGTTGTAGGGCTTTTCGACTTTGTCGCACAGAAGCTCTCTATTCTTATTGCTTTCCAGTCCCTTGTACTTGGTATGACAGGTAACTCTGGAACCCAGTCTCTTGCTGTCACCATCAGAGTCTTGACAGACGAGAACCTGACCACAATGGATAAATTGAAGTTAATGTGGAAAGAAACAAGAATAGGTTTTGGTAATGGTGCCATCCTTGGTCTTACATCATTCGTAGTCCTTGGTCTTTATATCTATTTCCTTAAAGACAACAATCTACTGTATGCTTTCAGCGTCTCTGGATGCACCGCCATCGCTCTACTTGTCTCTATGACCATGTCTACAGCCATGGGTACGGTAATTCCTATTTTCTTTAAGAAGATCGGTGTAGACCCTGCAGTGGCATCAGGACCACTTATCACGACAGTAAACGACCTTGTTGCCGTCGTTACATACTACGGCTTGTCTTATCTTTTACTTATACGCCTTATGGGCTTCGGCGGTTGAAACAATGAGATTCTTGAGTCAAATCAGGAATCTCATTTTTTATGAGCAGGTTTCTTTAAGTAGAAAACAAAAAGTAGTTGCCACATTTCACTATTACGATAGAGAATTAAGGGATGAACCGCGTATTCGAGTTTCTATTTTCAAGAATAAAAAAAATAACCGTATATGGACTTGTAGGTCGTTCAGGTACGGGAAAAAGCTATCACTCGAAACAGGTTGCCGCAAAATATAATATAAGCTTGATCATCGATGACGGACTATTAATTAAGGGAGACCGCATTCTTGCAGGCCACTCCGCCAAGCAGGACCCCAACTTTATGGCCGCAGTCAAAACAGCTGTATTTGACGACCAAGACCATAGAGACCAAATAGTCTCCGCCCTATTAAAAGAGAAATATAAAAGAATCCTGATCATCGGAACCAGCGAGAAGATGGTAGTGAAGATAGCCAGTCGTCTGGACCTGCCTGCCCCAGCCAAGATAATTCATATAGAAGACATAGCAAGCCCCGAAGACATTGAGACTGCAATGCACATCAGATTCACAGAGGGTAAACACGTCATTCCCGTCCCATCCATTGAGATTACACGCTCGGCGCCTCAGATCGTGTTCGACTCAATCAGAGTAAAACTAGGAAGAAAGAAAGGAAGAAAAGCCGCTGTAAGTGAAAAGACCATCGTTAGACCTGAGTTCTCCAGACCTGCAAATGATGCTGTTTCTGAAGTGGCTCTCACCCAGATGGTGAAGCACGCCATAAGCGAATATGACAGCGTGATGAAAGTAAAGAAAGTAAAAGGAGTCAAAAATACTGACAGTACCTACTCTATCTCTGTTACAATCCAACTCCCTATGCGCCACTATATATCCACAACCATCTCAGATCTTCAGCAATACATAGCTGACTGCTTAGAGAAGTTCGGCTCCATAATGGTGAAGTCTGTATCTATAGAAATAGAGGAATGGGGATGAAAAAGGCGGAATCACTCCGCCTTTACTTCCATATTCCCTGTCTCTATTATTTCCTTTGGCTTGGCATTATTCTGTTTCTTGCGCTTTCTTCTCTTTACTTTCGGGTTCACAGCCTTTTCTGCATCCATGGAAGCGCTCTTCTGTGCTTTTTTCTTTTTCTTTGGCTTATTGCACCTTATTCCCTTCTCTGAGAGAAGAAGAGTGACGGCTCTCTCAAGCTCGAAGTTGGCTGGAGTAATTGGACTAAGCATTACTTTTGCCTGTCTGAATGCATCTTTCATATACTCGTCCCACCCCAGAGAAAGAGATGGGTCGATAATTATTGCAGAACGAATCATATAATAGAACATCTCTGCCTTTCCTGGCTTCTCCAAGCCTTTTTCGACAGCGTTCCTGACTTTATCATCCAGGATTCTCAAGCTCTCCCCCATACTAGGAAGCTCGGAATGTACAGCATAAGCGGGAAGAAGATATTGAAGTAGCCTATACTGATACATAGTATGGAAAATATCTGCAGAGTGACCTGAAGAGAGTATCTTTACGACTTCTTCCGTCAATCTGGACGCAGGGCAATTCTGAAGATTAGAAGCATTTCTAAGGAGAGAGAGCTTCACATCCCACTTAAGAGAAAATCCGGTAGTAACCTTATACTTCACGGCACGTATCATTCTCACCGGGTCTTCTGTAAATGAATACTTAAGAGGAATAAGGGACCTGATTATTTTTTTCTCAAAGTCCTCCATGCTGGTACCGAAATCCAAGAGCTCACACTTCTGAGGATTATAATATAAGCTGTTAATTGAGAAGTCTCTTCGTCTCGCATCCTGCTCTATAGTACCCCAGACGTTATTGTTGCCCTCTCCGAAATTCTCTTCGTCGGAGCGGAATGTGGTGACTTCTATTATCTTCTCACCAAAGAAAAGATGGACGATACGGAACCTTTTACCAATAATCCTGCTGTTCCAAAATAGTCGCTGTACCTGCCTAGGAGAGAGGGATGTGCCAATATCGAAATCTTTTGGAGTATTGCCAAGCATAATGTCACGGATGGCTCCACCTACAATGTAAGCTTCCCCTCCGGCATTCTGTATCTTCTTTATAGCCCAAAGCGCATCCTTGTCGATCATACTATTTCTGACAGGATGTTCTTTTGCTGTGTATACTTTGCATACGGGAACAGATTTCCCATTTTTGTCTGTCTTGTATCTTACGAACACGTTAAAACATATTAATGATTATGAGAAAGTGAAACAAGAGTGGGATAAATGGCTTCTTTTGATAATTCCCTATCTTTCACTTAAATCGGGAAATAATCTATCATAAGAGTATATTCAGGAGAAAATATGATAGATCCAATAATCCTTAAAGGCTTCAGAGACAGTATGCCTAAAGAGGAAATGCCAAAAAGAAAGATAACAGAGACATTGGAAAAAGGTTTCCAGTCCTATGGTTTTGTTCCAATCGACACTCCTGTTCTGGAGTATTCCTCCGTACTGTTGGGAAAAGGTGGCGGAGAGACAGACAAGCAAGTCTTCCGTTTTGAAGACAACGGCGGAAGAGAAGTTGCAATGCGCTTCGACCTTACAGTGCCGTTTGCCCGTTTCATGGCAGCCCACTCATCAGAGTTGGCCCTCCCATTCAAGCGTTATCATATAAATAAAGTATGGAGAGGTGAAAAGCCTCAGAAAGGAAGATACAGAGAGTTTATTCAGTGTGACTTCGACATTGTAGGTGTAGACAACACCCAGGCAGACTATGAAATCTTGTCTATGATGCACCACTCTTTCCACCTTCTTGGTATTGAAAGATACTCTTTTCATATCTCACATAGAGGTATGTTCAATACATTCTTGGAGAAGTTGGGAGTAATGGAGCACTCTACAGATATTCTCAGGGCTGTAGACAAGCTGATGAAGATCGGACGAGACGAAGTAAAGAATATTCTTGTAGACATAATCCACGACGAGGGAAAAGCCGAAGAAATTCTATCTTACATTACTCCGGACGAAAACGCCGGTTTCTTGGAAAGACTTGAAAAGCTGGAGACTCTCTGCGGCGGGGTATGTCCAGGGTCTGTAAGACTAAGAGAAATCTATAGTCTCCTGGAAGCCACAGGGATATCTGACGCATTTATCCTGGATCCTTCCATCACACGTGGTCTCGACTACTACACAGGAATTGTCTATGAAACATTCCTTACAGATCTCCCTACGCTGGGTTCAGTCTGCTCAGGAGGAAGATACAACAATCTTGCTTCACTCTACACAAAGGAGAACCTACCGGGAGTAGGATCTTCAATAGGCCTGGATAGACTTGTAGCAGGACTGGAGGAGCTGAAGAGCCCACTCTTAGCAAACAACTCCAGTGCAGACGTAATGATCATCTATAAGCCGGAAGAAATCGAGAAGGCAGAAAAGGCTGCACGAGTATTGAGAGACAAGGGAATAAGGACAGACGTTTACCTCTCTCCAGAGCATAAGAGCAAG
>JALFCJ010000009.1 GCA_022771185.1 Spirochaetales bacterium
TAGGAAAGATAACCAGCGCTCCTGCGGAACACAGGAGTACAAAGGTGGAGAGAATGTCAGACTTCTCAGCATTCAATAATGCTGAAAGCAGTTCTCAACGAAGCCTGGAAGCTGGCACCCTTTAGGGTGGCGGTAGTTCACTTTACCAAAGGTATTTCGCATATATAGAAGAATATCCTAAAAGCGTTTCTATTGTTAGCATAAGAGGCGGAATCTATATGTTTCTAATAAGATTCCGCCACTTATCTCCTATATATCAGGATTTCTAAAGAGATCATCCATGGTTACTTCCTTTTGAATGGCAGTGCTGTGAATATTCTTTTTCACACCGTAAGTGGTTATAAAGGTATTTACCAGCGATTTTTTTGTATGTGTTAAATTTCTAAATAACGCAGTTCTATCAATTAGATGACGTTCATACTCCTTAGTAATTACATACTGCTCTGATGAATACTTTATCTCACAGATGTTTATAACATCATCTCGTCTGTCGATAAGAAGGTCGATCTGTCCTCCGTCCCAGCTTATTCCATCACTATCCGTAAATGGTCTTGCATTCCAGCTGTAAACATTGGAAAACACGCCTGAAATTCCAAGTTTTGCCTTTATCTGAGGTATATGATGGAGACACACCTGCTCGAATGCATATCCAGACCAAGCATTCTTCCCCTCCGGTATATTGGTCCAGTAGTGTTCATCCTGTTCCCTTTCATTTGTTACAAATCTGATATGAAACAAACAGAAAAGATCAGTTAACTGATAGATACAGCCTTTGCTTTTTTTTCCTATTGCACTATATGACCTAATAAAATCACAGGCAATAAGATCATCAAGCACCTTTGAAAGAGATCCTCCATCATTTTTAAGAGAGGTAAGTATTTCCTTTCTGGTCATTCCCTTAAGCTTCTGAGATAATATTTCCACTACCTTTCTGTATCTGTCACTTTTGCTAAAAAGAGATCTAAAAAGGAAATCATACTCCGTCCTCAGTGGAGCATTAGGCGAAAAGAACAGTACATCTATGTTCTGCTCTATTGATAAGTCAGGATCAAACATATCAAGATAATAAGGAATTCCTCCCATGATCATATAGATATCAAGAATCTGACGGTGTGTAAGTGTGATATTTTTGACTTCAGTAAGATATTGCTCTGTCTCCAGTAGAGTAAAAGGACGAAGATAAATAGATCTGCTGGTTCTACCATAAAGGCCACCTTTGTCTCCTATAAACTTGTTCAACATCCAAGTCGTCGATGAACCACACACATAAAGCTTCAACAACGTGTTTCCCATTGGCCATGTATTCCAAAACATAGAAAACGCTTCCAAGAAATTACTATTTTTGGTATCCATCCATGGAAGTTCATCAAGAAATACTGTTACTTTTTCTTTGTTTTTAGATAGAAGATAATCCCGAAGCATGTCAAAAGCTTCAAACCAATCTGATGGAGAAACCTTTGCTCCAAGCTGTTTTGAGAACCTGCGTATCTGAATGGACTTGGAAGCTTTGTACATCCCGGTATAACTGAAGTCAAATTCATCACGAAATGTACATCTTACAAGATATGTCTTACCTACACGTCTTCTTCCGTAAAGTGCAACAAGTTCCGATTTTTCAGAATCTTGATATCTCTGCAGAAGCTTCTTTTCCGTTTCTCTTCCAACAATTTTATTGTACCATTCCATGCTTTTATTGTAAGATCAAATACAACGAAAAACAAGGAATAGTGGCGGAATCTATATGTTTTTAATAAGATTCCGCCACTTATCTAAGAATAATAGTTTCTTCTGATGCAAATATTTGGGTAATCCCCTTCTCCTTATTTATGTTATTTCTGAGTATTCTTTATTATCAATTATTCCTCTTATTTTGATATGTAAGAACTCTCGATATCATGATGACTAGGATGGATAGAATAGATGTACTACTAGTGTTAAGAAAGAAAGACGTAAATACTCCCTTTCTTCTACTTATTGCTAAAAGCTATGTATCTGAGAGGATCTAAGGGTTAGATGCTAGAGAGATGATTATCTATCAAAACCCTTCGTTTTTCTCAACTTCTTACTGCCGTATTACAATGTAAATATATATAGGTCGGATTTTGAAGCTTCAAGTTCTAGCTTTTTATTTACATATACCTTACATCCTTACTTAAATGAGAGACACACTGCCTGCTAATCCCTTGTTTTTCGACAAAATCAGCTATTTTCGCGTTATAGAGGTATAAGGAGAAAAAATATGGATTACGATATTGATCCAAAAATACTGGAAGAAATAAGAAGACTCTCCCTTTCCTCCGACGTCAAGTTCAACAGGTTCTTCTCTGACCTTACGCCTGAGACGAAGAATGTTCTTGAGACCATCATCCGACACTACATCCCCGGAGTGAAGTCAATCAAGAACATGCTGGTTCAGAAGTATACAGCCCACGACAAAGGAAGAGCACGAATCACTGACATCGAGATAGAGATGATGGATGGCGAAAACATTTGGGTTGAGATGCAGAACTGGAATGAGAAGAAGGAAGAAGTGAAGTTCTTGAGATGGGAAGACGAGAGGCACCTGCAAATCAAGAAGGCGAAAGGGAGGAAATGCTATCTCTTTGTCCTTCTGAACCCCAGGGAAACAGAAAAGGAGTATAAGATATGGGACGGCTTCAGAGACACAGAATCTATAAGATACTCTATGAAGCCAGACTACCATGACCCACAAATGGATGAAGAATTCTTTCCCGAGGAGGCGGATGGTGTTATTATGTTGTTGAACACGGAAAAACTCTCAAAGCGCAGCGATGCACTTGGAGAAATATTTCACGACCTCTTGGTTCCTGGGAATGTGGAGTTGAAGAACAAAGATATGGAGAAGAGAAGAAAGGAAGTATTTACAGAAGAGGAGGTAAGAAAGATGTGTTATGAGGAACAAAAAATGCATGAAAGACTTATGGAGCCTTTTAAGATTAAATCCATAAAATATATGCACTCATTAGGAGCATCAGCAGAAGATATTTCAAAAAAAACTGATGAACCATTAGAAAAGGTGAAAAAGATTCTTGAGACAGAATAACTTCTACGATATAGACAATCTGTCTTATATAGTGCCATGTTGATAACTCTTCATGGCACTTTTGAATTAAAGAAATACTCTTCTTATGTTGTTCTTCCTTATTTCAAGAAAGGTAGGTAATGTTTAATGATCCTAGACTGCTTAAGGGATGACAAACCGATAAGATGCTTGGTTGATTTGAAATAACATGGAAATAGACGGGAAAATTATTTTACGTTATTACGAATATGTTATTATGTATCTATGCGGGAAAAACTCTCAAAGCGCAGCGATGCACTTGGAGAAATATTTCACGATCTCTTGGTTCCTGGGAATGAGAAGTTGGAGAACAAAGATATGGAGAAGAGAAGAACAGAGGTATTTACAGAAGAGGAGGTAAGAAATATGTGTTATGAAGAGCAGAAATTGGTTGAAAAATTTGCCGAGGAAATAGCCGAAAAGAAACGAATTCCAGACATAAAGTTTATGGCATCACGTGGTATATCTGCTGAAGACATTTCGGAAGGAACTCAGCTCCCATTAGAGAAAGTGAAAAAGATTCTTGAGACAGAATAACATCTAA
>JALFCJ010000081.1 GCA_022771185.1 Spirochaetales bacterium
GAGGAAGCCAAAGCTTGTGGACTCGGCATCAATGCATGGACTATCAATGACCCAGAAGAAGTTAAGAATCTTAACACCTGGGGTGTCGAGGGCACTATTACAAATGACCCTGAAATGTGCCTTAAGACAATAGGTCGTTAATTACGAAATATCTTTGAGAGTTTCTCCCTCTTCGAATGTAAATGGAATGAGGGAGATTTTATTTTCTGGCTCATTTCCCTTAAGAATCTCAAAGAGCATTTCAGCTGCCTTCTTTCCCTTTTCATGTCCTCTTTGGTCAATAGAACAGAGGTTTTTACCCATAACAGTATGATAAATACCATCAAATCCCATGACAGATACATCTTCAGGTACTCTTATTCCTTGTCCTTCCAAGTATTCTATTGCACCTAAAGCCTGGATGTCTGACATAGTGATTATGCATGTAGGCATACCGTCGGATAGTATTCTCTTTACAGCTTCCTCTCCGCCTTCCTTTGTTGCAAGGACAGGGTAAGTTTTGAATGGAGTATTTATGCCAAGCTCTTCTACTGCTTCCTGATATCCTCTGTTTCTTGCAGATGCTACACCAGGGGCTACAGCAGGAGAATCGTTATCAGATAGATAAGCTGCTCCTGGCAGAGATATTACAGCAATATTTCTATGTCCTCGCTTTAAGGCTTCTGTCATCTGTCTCTTTGCAGCTTCTTTATTGTCGATGGATACAGAGATTACATTCTCTTCATCAATGGCGTCTATACATACAAAAGGTAGCTTTCTTCTTTTGAAGGCTTCTTGTACCTCGTTTCCAAATTCAAGTCCCATGCCGATTATGCCGTCTACAGTAGCATTCTTTATTGCTTCTGCTATGGATGATCTGAGGGGTGGAATACATGTAATAGTGTATCCGTAGCTTTCGCATACACTTCCTATTCCTCTCAACACATCCACTACATGAGGGTTTTTCATAGATATGTCGAAGGACTGTGGGACAAGGAACCCCAGTGACAAGTGCCTTCCCAGAGAGAAGTTTCTTGCCATAGGATCAGGAAAATAATCAAGTTCCTGAGCAATCTTCAGAATCTTCTCTACGGCATCCCTACTTATCCTCTCAGGACAGTTGAATGCAAAAGACACTGCTGTCTTGGAATACCCCGATTTTTGAGCTATGTCTGCTATAGTTATTCTTTTGCTCTTCATACTTGTTTCTCCCTACCTAAACTAGTTTAAGTCCCATTTCTTAACCGGTCAAAGAATTTCTGAAAAAAGTATTTAGCTTCTTCGTCACATTGTTTTTCTTGTTATAGAGAGGGATGAAAGAATGTTGGCTTTTGTTTTTTTATTTGCTACCTTTGACTATGTGAGGTGAAGGTTTGGAAATAATAAAGAAAAGTAAAGAAGTAATCCTATCTGTTTTGCCAATAGTACTTATTGCCACTGTGTTGGGCTTTATATTTGGAGCGTTTGACACGGTCTCTTTTTTACTTTTTATTTTCTCATCTCTATCTCTGGTTATAGGTCTTACTTTCTTCTTATTCGGTGTAGACATGGCTTTCCTTCCTGTTGGTAATCAACTGGGTGCAAAACTTACAGAAAAGAAGAGTGTACCACTTCTTCTTATATCTGGATTGGTACTAGGAGTTCTTGTAACAATTGCTGAGCCTGATATCAGAGTCTTGGCTGGTCAAGTTAGTAAGATAAACAGCAGCATCGATTCGACCGCGTTTGTCATGGTTGTGGCCTTGGGTGTAGGCATATTTATGGCAATCAGTTATATAAGGGCCCTCTCAGGAATATCCATGAAGATATTCATGGCAATCTTTATTTTTTTGATGATTGCTCTTTCTCTTTTCCTTCCTGAGTTTTTTACTTCCATCAGCTTTGATGCTGGAGGAGCCACCACTGGTCCTCTGGCTGTTCCTTTTATTCTTGCACTGGGTGTGGGTGTTTCTTCTGTTCATGGTAATAGAGAAGAAGACTCCTTCGGTTTTACTGGGATTGCAAGTATAGGTCCGGTGCTTGCTGTAATGATCTATAGCCTTTTCTTGGGAAAAGGAAACGGAGAAGTATTGGTTGAGACCAGCAGTGAGAGTCTCTTTGAGATATTTATTACAGTTCTTAAGAGTGTTTCATCTTCCTTATTGCCTATTGCAATCCTTAGTCTTATCTCCATTTTCTTTATCTTCAAGCTGCCGAAGATCAGGACTATTAAGATTATTGTAGGTCTTTTCTACTCATTCTTTGGAATAGTATTGTTTCTTTTTGCAGTGGAGTCTGCATTTATGCCTGTGGCAAGGACTCTTGGCGGCCTTATTGCAAGTAGTAATCCTGCTCTCCTTGTAGTATTGGGCTTTATATTGGGAGCAGTAGTTGTATTGGCAGAGCCTGCCATATGGGTTTTGACGGAAGAAGTTGAAGATAAGAGCCAAGGAAAGGTTAAAAAGAGTGTGATGCTTACCTCTATGGCTTTGGGGGTCGCAACGGCAGTAAGCCTATCGATGGTGAGAATAATCACGGGAGTCCACATTCTTTTCTTTATTGTTCCTATTTATTCTTTGATTCTTATTCTTCTGCCATTTGTACCGCCTCTCTTTGCAGGCATCGCTTTTGATAGTGGTGGAGTTGCAACTGGGCCCATGTCTTCTACATTCTTATTGCCTCTTGTATCTGGAGCATCTTTCATCGTAGCTCAAGATCCAGGTTCTATGGCTTTTGGTATGATAGGATTAATAGCGGCAATGCCTATTCTTGCCATTGAAATAATGGGTGTAATCTTTGGAATAAAGATCAAAAAAGAAAAGGGGGAAGAGATATGACGAAAAACGGAATGCTTTTTCTTGTAGTGTCAAAAGGAATGTCTGAGAAGGCTATGGATATTCTGAGAGATAAAGGGGCGTTGGGTGGGACAGTGCTTAATGCCTGTGGCACTGCGTCTTCTTCTCTCTTATCCATATTGGGGTTTGGTGACTCAAAGAGGGAAGTAATACTCTCAGCAATGGAAAAGAGGGTATGGGAAGAAGCGAAGAATGGTGTTATTGGGCTTAAGGCCAAGGGAATTGCAGCTTTTCTAGGAGGAGAGAAAATGGATAACGAATGGACAATGATAGAAGTAATCTGTGAAATGGGGTATGCCGATGATATCATGGCTGAAGCAAGAAAAGCTGGAGCCAGCGGCGGCACAGTTATCAAGGGCCATGGAACAGCAAAGGATGATGACGTCAAGTTCTTCGGTTATCCTATTACAAGCGAAAAAGAAGTCTTGGTCATTGTTGAGACCAAGGAGAAAGCAGAGAAGATAACTAAAGCCATTGAGTCTCTTCCTATGTTGTCAAAAAAGGGAAAAGCTGTTGTCTTTACTCTTCCTGTGACTTCCTTTGCATCTCTTGGATGATTGACTTCACATAATAAACACATTTGTAAATTGACCAAGGTACAATATTTAATTAAATAAAAAAGCGTATCCTAAAAGCATAATGCAAAAGGAATGAGACGTTGATAAAAGATTTGTTTTCAAGAGTAAGACAGTATAAGGCCAAAACTGTCGTTACTCCTATTTTTATGGTTTTGGAAGTATTGATGGAAGTTTTGATACCAGCAATTATGGCTCAAATCATTGATGTTGGTGTTGCAACAATGAACATGAAATACATCTTATTGATGTCTGCTTTGTTGATACTCTCTGCTCTCCTTTCTCTTCTTTTCGGAGTATTGGGTGCAAAGTTCGGATCAGAAGCTGGTGCCGGGTTCTCCACGAACCTTAGACACGATTTATATAGCAAGGTTCAAGAGTTCTCTTTTTCAGATATCGATAAGTTCAGCTCTTCCTCTCTCATTACTAGACTTACAACAGACGTACAGAGAGTACAGCAGCTCTTTACTATGAGTATAAGGATGTTTGTACGAAGCCCTATGATGCTTATTTTTGCTTCTATTATGGCTTTTAGGGCAGGTGGAATTCTCTCCCTCGTATTTGTCATCGTCCTACCTATTCTTGCCATCGGCATTGGTATAATGGTGAAGATAACTTATTCATACTTCAATGCTGCCTTCAAGGGGTATGACCGCTTTAACCAGGTGGTAGGTGAGAACCTTTCTGGTATCAGGACTGTAAAGGCCTATGTTAGAGAAGAAAAAGAGAAGAAAAAGTTTAAAGATAGCGCTGAGAACATCCGTTATAATTTTACAAAGGCTCAGAAGATGATGACTGCAATGAACCCTATGATGATGTTTGTATCCTACGGCTGTATGATCGCCATCTCTTACTTCGGAGCAAAGCTTGTAAATGTTGGAAGCATAGATACCGGTTCATTGATGAGTATCTTCACATACTCTGGGCAGATTCTCTCTTCTTTGATGATGACAGGAATGATCGTAGTCATGTATACAATGTCAAAGCCAAGCATGGAGAGAATAGCTGAAGTATTGGCTTCAGAGAGCTCTATGGATGAAAACGAGAATGGAGAAAAGGTTGTTGCTGATGGATCCATCTCCTTTGAAAACGTCAACTTCGGATATAAAGAGGGTTCAAGTGTTCTTAAGAACATTAACCTGGAGATAAAGAGCGGAGAGATGGTAGGTGTAATCGGAACCACAGGTAGCGGAAAGACTACTCTCGTTTCTCTTATTGCACGTCTCTACGATACCACGGTCGGCAGTGTAAAGGTCGGAGGAAAGGACGTAAGAGAATATAACCTCAAATCTCTCAGAGACAGTGTCTCCGTCGTGCTCCAGAAGAATAATCTATTCTCAGGTAGTGTCAGAGAAAACCTTCAGTGGGGTAATGAAAATGCCACGGACGAAGAGATTGAGAAGGCACTTGATATCGCATCAGCCCTTTCTTTTATAAAAGAGAAAGAAGGTGGACTTGATTACCACGTAGAGCAGGGTGGTGCCAACTTCTCAGGAGGTCAGAGGCAGAGATTGTGCATAGCAAGAGCATTATTGAAGTCTCCGAAGATTCTTATTATGGATGACTCTACTTCCGCAGTCGATACAAAGACAGACCATAAAATAAGGGAAGCTTTAAGGCGTGACGTCAACTCTATGACCAGAATCATTATTAGCCAGAGAATCTCCTCAATCGAGGATGCTGATAAAATCATCATAATGAATGCAGGACGCATTGAAGATGTAGGAACACATGATGAGCTTATAAAGAGAAACGCTGGTTATAAGAATCTATTTGAGACTCAGACAAAGGGGAGGGAATAAAAGATGGGTAAAATGAAATTCGGCGAAAAAGCCAAGAACCCGAAGGCTACATTCCTCCGCTTGATGAAGGATGTGTTTGAGAATAGATATGCTCTTATAGTACTGATTGTCTTCTGCATCATACTTTCAGCTTACTCTACTACATACTCTGCGTCATTCATCGGATCGTTTATCGATGATGTTGTAATACCTCTTAAGGGCGTAGAGAACCCTGACTTTACAAAAGCGATAATATACCTTTGTAAGTTTGCTTTCGTCGTTTTGATTTCTATAGCAGCGTCTTTCGCCTGCTCTTATATCATGGTAGGAGTGGCTCAGAAGGCAATCTATGATATGAGAATCAAGATGTTCGACAAGCTTGAATCTCTTCCTCTCTCTTACTTTGACAAGAATGCAAGAGGCGCCATCATGAGCCGTTTCGCCAACGATACTGATACCCTCAACCAGTTGGTGGCAAATGGCCTTGTCCAGCTTTTGACAGCTGGCATGACACTTATTATGGTTCTTGTGTCTATGGCTTCAAATAGCTGGATACTTTTATTGGTAGTTATCGCTTTTATCTTCATTACGCTTGCTGTAACAGGAAAGATCGGTAAAAAGTCCGGAGCATTCTTTAAGGCTCAACAGAAGGCTCTTGGAGATGTAAACGGATATATTGAAGAGATGATGAACGGTCAGAGAGTCGTTAAAGTCTTTACTCACGAAGAAAAGTGCAAGGAGGACTTTGAAGTCCTCAACAAGAAGCTTGAAAAGACTATGGCTGAAGCAAACACTTGGGCTGGAGCAATGGGTCCTGTAAACAATAACCTTGGTCATCTCCAGTATGTTGTACTTGTCCTTGTAGGAGCCATTGCCATCATCGCCCGCCCTGATATCTATACTATCGGAGCCTTGGCAGCATTTTTGCAGCTCTCAAAGTCATTCTCCAACAATATCTCCCAGCTCTCACAGCAGGCAAATAACGTCCTTTTGGCTCTTGCTGGTGCCGAGCGTATCTATAAGCTGCTGGATGAAGAGCCGGAGAAAGATAATGGTGACGTGACTATCGTCAGAGTCAAAGGTGAAGGCGACAATATTGAAGAGTGTGCCGAGCGCACTGGACACTGGGCTTGGAAAGTTCCAGAAGGAGACAAGACTACTCTTGTTCCTCTTAAGGGTGGAGTTGTAATGGATCATGTTGACTTCTCTTATGACGGGGAACGCACAGTCCTTTCAGATATCTCTCTCTATGCTAAGCCCGGGCAGAAGATAGCTTTCGTAGGTTCTACAGGTGCAGGAAAAACTACTATCACAAACCTCTTGAACCGTTTCTATAATATCCAGAAGGGTACTATTACTATCGACGGAATAGATATCAAGAGAATAAAGCTAAATGACCTGAGACGATCTATGGCCATGGTTCTTCAGGATACTAATCTCTTTACAGGTACTGTAAAAGATAACATCCGCTACGGTAGGCCTCAGGCTACAGACGAAGATATAATAAAGGCTGCAAAGCTTGCCAATGCACATGAATTTATTATGATGATGAAAGATGGATACGATACTGTCCTGACAAATAATGGAGAGAATCTCTCCCAAGGACAGCGACAGCTATTGTCCATTGCAAGAGCTGCAATAGCAGATCCTCCGATTATGGTCCTCGATGAAGCTACCAGCAGTATCGACACCCACACTGAAGCCCTTGTTCAGTCCGGTATGGATAAGCTTATGGAAAATAGGACTGTATTTGTCATTGCTCATAGACTATCTACGGTACGAAATAGTAATGCTATCATGGTTCTTGAGAATGGTAGAATCATTGAAAGAGGAGACCATGAAGATTTGTTGAAAGCAAAAGGAGTCTACTACAGTCTCTACACTGGAAAGACAGAACTTAGCTAAGGATATATGCTGCGGGAAACCGCAGCACAATTAATTTATTTCACTTGATTGAATGTTTTCCTCTACTTTTATGAGATAAATAAACACCATTTTCAATCTTGTTGTCTTAAATATAGATAAGCCAATTGCACTATAGAACAAGAGTAAAAGTGCAATTTCTGCACTTTTTGAAATGTTGAATGTGAAATTTTTGCACTTAAGAAACAAAAAAGGAGCAATGATAAGAGTTAGATAATAACGTTTCGTTTATTGCTCTTGTCCTTCAAGCGATATCTCATCAATAAAGGAGCAACTTCCTTCTTCGCTCCAGATTCCCAGCATCGTTCCTGTGAAAGTCATATACATGGCTCCCTCAGGGCATAGACCGGCATATGATGCAGAGCCAAGGTTGATGCCATCTGCAAAGAAGGAATAAGAAGAAGGAGAAGTAAGGATAGAGAGTTCCATTTTTCCCTTATTTTTGTCTATTCTCTTTGTTTCTTTTACTCCTTCAAATCCATGTACTCTAAGAGATGATGAAACGATAGTGCCGTCTCCATTCTTTTCTACAATGATTCTGTAGTAGTAATCATTTGTAAACCAGGCTACGATTCCCCCTCTGCCTTCTAGATCATCTAAAGAAATATATGCTTTAAAAAGGGAAGAGAAATCCATTTGACGGAGAAGGAGCATTGTTGGTGTACCCCTTTCGGTCAAAAGAAGGTCTGAGGAGACTAAAGTAATTATTCTTTTCTCTCTATTTTGGATGTATAGACTACTATTAGGTACTCGTAGTTTCTCAAAGGGATATCTTTCAATATCTTTTGAAAAGTCTACTATTAACGATGAAGAAGAGACAGGTGAAAGATCTACTTCCATTCCCCCCTTGATCTCAGGCCAACCATTATTCCACTCGATATCAACTTTAAACGACTCTCTTCCCAGCTGATGTAGTATTGGTTTATTTGGTATTCTGATACCTAAGAAGACACCTATCCACTTGTTTTCTTTTCCTTCTACGATGTCTATATGTCCTGTTGCATGGAGAATATAGTCTTTTCTATTTACGTTGGATAGAAGAGGCTTTCCCATGTACTCCCATTCTCCATAGAGACTATGAGCTCTCATTACACACTCATGGTGTCCCATTCCAGTGCCACCTTCAGCGAAGAAAAGATAATACCATCCGTCCTTTTTATAGATATGTGGAGCCTCTGTCGCCACTTTAGAGATACCTTCTGTAAGTATTCTCTCTTTCTCGAGTAATTCTCCATTCTCTGGATTAATCTTTGCCCCCAATATTCCTCTTACTCCATCAACAAGCCCATTAGATGTATAGAAGCAGGAACCATCATCATCAAAGAATAGGGAAGGATCTATTCCATTCTTTCTTATAAGCTTTGGCTTCGACCATGGACCATAAGGGGAAGAAGATGAGACTAGAAAGTTCCATCCGATATTCTTGTTTGTTGTTATTGCATAATAGGTGCCGTTATGGAAACGAAGGGTTGCGGCATATATTCCACCCTTACTGTTTTCTGCATTTATCAAGTTAAGCTGCTCTGGAGTTGAGAGGATATATGTTTCGAAGCTCCAATGTAATCCATCTTTACTTTTATACAAAGGAAGACCTGGAAAATACTCGAATGTAGATGTAGTGCACCAGAAAAACTCTCCGTCAAAGATAATCGAGGGATCTGGGTTGAACCCTTTAAGTATTATTTCTGCTTGTGATTTCATGTTTTGATTTTATGGTCGAGTGTTGATTATTACTAGAAAAAAATAGGGTCAAGTTTTTCTGTAAAGGTTAGTTTTTTACTTTCTAATTCATCATATGCCAGAAATTACTTAGATAATTGTATATTATCTTTGAATTAATTATTTAAATTGCAACGAAATAACAAAAATAAATCAAAGGGATGGAAAATTCTGTCACTTCTCTTTTTGTTCTGTCAGTTTACCGCTCATAAACACTGACTGATAATCTTTAACATAAAAAAGGGAGGAGCTTTTTCATGAAAAGAAAAGGTCAGGCAGCTGTTTCCGATGTTACAGTTCCTACTGTATCGAGAGGATACTTATGGAAAAAAGATTGGCAGAGAAATAAGACTCTCTACGCTCTTTTTATCCCTGTATTGGTATTCTACATTGTTTTCCAATATGGTCCTATGATGGGACTTATCATAAGTTTCAAAGAGTATAAACCAAGTAAGGGCTTCTTTAAGTCCCCTTGGGTCGGATTAAAAAACTTCAAGGACTTCTTTACTAATCCCTTCTTCAAAAGAGTCCTTCTGAACACTATAAAGATTTCTGTAACAAATCTGATTTTCTCCTTCCCTATGCCTATAATTCTTGCTCTTTTGATTTCTGAGCTTAGAAGTAAGACATATTCAAGAATCGTCCAGACAATCTCCTATATCCCTCACTTTATCTCTATTGTCGTCATCGTCTCCATCATGATGGACCTTACAAGTAGAGACGGTGCAATTGTAAACTTTTTGTCCCATTTCGGTTTTAAGAAAGTGACAATGCTCAATGAACCTAAATACTTCCTTCCTCTCTATGTCATTTCCGGTGTTTGGCAGAATATAGGATGGAACTCGATTATCTATCTGTCTGCTCTTCTTGCCATCGATGCAGAGTTGTATGAAGCAGCAAAAATAGATGGAGCAGGTAAGTTCAGACAGCTGACCAGCGTAACACTTCCTTGTCTCCTTCCTACAATCGTCGTCATGTTGATTCTCCAGGTCGGAAAGTCATTTAACGTCGGTTATGAGAAGATCCTTTTGATGTACAACCCGCTTACATACGAAGTGGCAGACGTAATCAGCACATATGTCTACAGAGAAGGTCTTTTGAATATGAACTGGTCATATTCCACAGCTGTAGGTCTCTTTAACTCCGTTGTTTCCTTCGCTCTTGTATGGGCAACCAACAAGATTAGCCAAAAGGTAAGTGGCAGCGGTCTATGGTAATAGAGGAGGAAGGTATGAAGAATAAAAATACATCAGTTGTTATAAAATCAAAGAAAGTCAAAAGATCTGTAGGTGAGAATATATTCCAGATAGTAAACATAGTCCTTTGTGGATTGTTGTGCCTTGCAATACTTCTTCCTGTCCTGAATATTGTGTTTGCTTCTTTC
>JALFCJ010000094.1 GCA_022771185.1 Spirochaetales bacterium
AGAGACAGAAACTTCCAGGCTATCCTCTCTCTTTGGGGTAAGATGCTTAACGTAGAGAAGGCTCAGGAAGCAAAGGTCCTCAATAATGAGAAGCTTCTTCCTGTAATCCAGTCAATCGGAGCAGGCATCACCCGTTATAACGCTGGTAGCCAGAGTGAAAGCGAAGAAGATGAAGACAAAAAGAAAGAAGAGAAACTCTTCGATTTGGGAAAAGTTAGATATCACAAAATCATCATCATGGCCGATGCCGATGTTGATGGAAGCCATATCAGAACGCTTCTTCTCACCTTCTTCTACAGATACATGAGACCAATTATCGAAGCTGGATACGTATATTTTGCCATGCCTCCTCTCTATAAGTTCTCAGGTCCAAGAATCTCTAAGCCTATCTATGCTTATACAGAAGAAGAGAGACCGGAGAGATTGGCGGAGGCTGTTGCTCTTACAGGTGATGTAAACAAAGTATCTGTACAGAGATATAAAGGTCTTGGAGAGATGAACCCTGATCAGCTTTGGGAGACTACTATGAATCCTGAAACAAGAATGTTGGGAAAGGTTCATCTTGCTGACGCTGAAGAGGCTGACCGTGTCTTCTCTATGCTTATGGGAGAAGAAGTCGAACCAAGAAGAGAGTTTATTGAGCAGAATGCAACATATGCTCAGAACCTCGATATTTAAAGGAGAATGCAATGGACGATAAAGAAGATATGACAGTTGTTCCTGATACTCAGGAGACACGTCCAGGTGCAATCCTGACATATGATCTGGCAGATCAGATGAAGCGCAGCTACATCGATTACGCAATGAGTGTAATTGTATCAAGAGCTCTTCCTGATGCCAGAGATGGTCTGAAACCAGTACACAGAAGAATTCTTTATTCTATGTGGGACATGGGTATCAGATATAACTCTGCAAATAAAAAGTGTGCGAGAATCGTCGGTGATGTACTTGGTAAATACCATCCGCATGGAGATGCTTCTGTCTATGATGCATTGGTACGTCTTGCACAGGATTTCTCACTAAGATATCCAGTAGTATTTCCTCAGGGAAACTTCGGTTCTATTGACGGTGATCCACCAGCTGCAATGAGATACACAGAAGCCAAAATGGCCAAAATCGGTGAAGAGATGATGGCTGATATTGGAAAAGAAACTGTGGATTTCATGTCTAACTATGATGAGTCTCTTACTGAACCTGTTGTACTTCCTGCTGCATTCCCATTCATGGTTTGCAACGGATCCAGCGGTATTGCAGTCGGTATGGCTACAAATATGGCTCCACATAACCTAAATGAGGTTGTAGAGGCTATTTGTGCCATTATTGATAACCCAGAGATATCAATTCCTGAGATTGCGGAAATAATTAAGGGTCCTGACTTTCCTTCAGCAGGTATTATTCATGGTCGAAGAGGTATCATGGATGCCTTTACAACTGGTAAGGGAAAGGTAGTAATCAGAAGTAAGTATGAAATCTCTGAGCCAGATCCAAAGAGCAAGGACGACATGAATAAGACTCATGTTGCAATCTACTTCACTGAACTTCCTTATCAGGTGAATAAGGCTGAACTGGTTAAGAAAATAGATGACTATAGAAAAGATGGTGTCATACCAGGAATTGCTATGGTCAAAGATCTCTCTGGAAGAGACGGTCTTAGAGTTGCAGTATATCTAAAGTCTGATGCTGTTCCAAATGTAGTATTGAATATGCTTTGGCAGCGTACTGCTCTCCAGACTAACTTCAATATCTACAACCTTGCCCTCTATAACGGTGCTCCAAAGCTCTTCAACATCAAAGACATGCTTCAGGTCTATATTGACCACAGAGAGGAAGTCATTGAGAGAAGAACAAGATATGACCTTAAGAAGGCTCAGGAAAGAGAACATATTCTCCTTGGTCTTAAGAAGGGCCTTGAGAATATCGATAGAGTTATCGAAATCATCAAAAACAGTGCTGATAACACAGTTGCTTCTCTTGAACTTCAGAAAGCCTTTGATCTTACACAGATTCAAGCTGATGCCATCATCGACATGAAGCTTGGAAGATTGAGCCACCTTGAAACAGATAAGATTCTTGGTGAGTTAGAGGAAATCGAGAAGAGGATTGCTGAATACAACTATATTCTCTCTGATAGAATCCATGTTCTTGAAGTCGTCAAGAAGGAAATAAGAGACATTGGTGAAAAGTACGGAGATGAAAGAAGGACTGTTATTGTTGAACAGGAACTTGATGATGCTTCTCCTGAAGATTTCATTAAGAAAGAAGATGTCGTAATCAACATTACAAAGAAAGGTTTTGCTAAGCGTCTCTCCACTACTGAGTACAAAGCAATCGGTAAGGGAGGAAAGGGAACAATCGGAGCAAAGCTTACAGATGGTGATTATATCGATCATCTCTTTATCTGTTCAAGCCATGATTTCATCACTTTTGTAACAGACAAGGGTAAGGCATACTACATTAAGGCATTTGAAATTCCTGAAAGTGGAAAGACCACTAAGGGTGCCAATATGAAGAACTTCTTGCAGCTTGAGCAGGATGAAAAGATTACTAGTGTCATTACATTCCATGAAGATGATATCAATGATGATGTATACCTCTTAATGGTTACAAAGAAAGGTGTAACTAAGAGAGTACAGATGACTCTCTTCAGAAATGCAAGAAGTAAGGGTATCAAGGCTATTCTTCTTGATGAGGGTGATGAACTTATTGAGACAATCATGGTCAAAGATCATGACGAAGTAATGTTCATCTCTGCTTCAGGCAAGGGACTAAGAGTATCTGTAGATGACATCAGAAGCATGGGTAGAAGTGCAAGAGGTGTCAAAGCTATGAATCTCATTGGTGATGATGAAATTGTCTCTGCTGTAAAGGTTGAGGAAGGAAAGAACATTCTTCTTTTGACTGAACTAGGAAAGGGAAAGAGAACTGGCTTCGATAGCTTCTCGCTCCATGGTAGAGGAACAATGGGACAGAGAATCTACAGCCTTAATGAAGGTGATAGACTTGTAGGCGCAACTAGTGTATCTGATGATGAAGACGTAATCCTCATCACTAAGCTTGGTCAGGTACTTAGAATTCCTGTTTCCAAGATCAGCTATCAGGGAAAGAATGCTTCTGGAGTTATCATTGCTACCTTTAAGAAAAAGAATGATAGGATTAACGCTATGGATGTCACAATTCACGAAGATATCGTTGAAGAAGATGAATCTATGGAAGTAGAAAACAACACAGATGAAAACACTACAAATAATGAAAATGTAGCTGAAGAAACTGTAGTTGTGGAAAAAACTGAAGAAAACACTGAAGAATAATCAGATTTCGTCCTATTTTAAGCCTGAGGGGTAAAACCTTCAGGCATTTTTTTAACCCTATATGAAATAAGCATAATCTATATGATTTAGATTTATAAAAAATAACCTATATTATAGGGGATAAACTATCTATATGCTCAAATAAATCTGTTTCTATTTATAGTAACAATTACAAACACAATAAGATAAAGTGTTGATATAATTACTTATAAAATAAAGAATTAACTAAAATATAGATGTATAAAGTTTTACTATAAACATTTAAAATAATTTGAAAAGAGAAAAAACAAAAAAGTGGTTATATGAAAAGATATAGATATCTAAGTTTTAAGGTTGAAAGTAATGATTTTATTCTGTGTC
The DNA here is from genome assembly GCA_022771185.1 of Spirochaetales bacterium. Taxonomy (GTDB): domain Bacteria; phylum Spirochaetota; class Spirochaetia; order Sphaerochaetales; family Sphaerochaetaceae; genus Ornithospirochaeta. The sequence goes on from JALFCJ010000094.1 coordinate 3,669, forward strand.
TTTGTTTTTTATTTATGAATAATCTGCTTTTAGTATTGTTCATGTGAAAAAAATGTAGTGCATTATAAAAGAAGTAATTGATTTAATGAGGAGTGATTAAATAATAATTTGAATTGATAAAGTAGGTTCCTTTTTTTTTGATGAGTATTTGTTTCACGTGAAACAATGAAATTTAGGGCGAATTAATAATTAAGTTTATTTGATTGATCCTTTTTTTGTGTTTTATCTGTTTTTGCATTTACGGATTGGAATCTATATGAAATATATTTAAGGTGAATGATAGTTAAGTTAATGAGATGAAATCATTTCTCTTTTAAGAAATAGAGTCGCAGAAATTTAACCTAGATTAGTTTTTGCATTTTAAGTTATTTTTAACAGTCTTAGTTTTATAAGATGTTTCTTGATTTTGAGTAGTGTTAGTTTTTTTTATTAATATACGTTGAATAAAAATGTTACAGTTTGTGTTTTTGTTTAATATAAGATATTGGTATGTTTCACGTGAAACATTTGTATTACATAGTATAGACACTTTTAAATGCAGTATATAGGAGTTTTCTGGAATAGGTTAGAAAAAATAATAAATGTTTATAGAAAGAAATATTGATAATATTCATGTATTTAATCTATTTTTGTTAAACAGCTTAGTATAATAACAAAAAACCCTTAGCTGATGACTGTAATACGTTGTTTAAACAATATTTGGTATATTTGAAACTTGAGAACCGAAGTCGATTAAAACAAAGATGAAGTTAGTGGAAGGTACTTTTTATGAAGCAGTATAGATTGATTCATGCTTTACATCACCTTTCTCGTTTAGATCTGAAGATTCCTTTTTTTACAGACTTGTAAAGTATTTTGATATATTTATATTATCCAGTTGAATAAAGTAGTCTTTGCCGTAATGTTTCACGTGAAACAAAAATGGAAGGTTGTTAGCCTTCCAATTTTGCATGTTTTTAATGATCTAATTAACAAATAAAATCATCATTAATTACAACAAGTTCTGGATCTACCGTATCTCTTAGGTATCTTTCAACACCATTCGACAAAGTAATTTGGCTCATTGGACAACCAGCGCAATGTCCATGAAGTTTAACATGTACGTTCTTTCCATCAATTCTTTCTAATGAGATATCTCCACCATCATTCTGTAGAGAAGGCCTTATTGCTTCGATTGCTTCTTTTATTTTATCTTCCATTGGATTACTCCTTCAAACTAAGGATAAAGCCATATAGAGGAAGGGTCAACATTATGAGGAAAAAGTTAATCAAACATTATTGTTTGTGTTGCTGACATCTCTTTGTTTTAGGAATATATTTATTGTATGCAGACTAGAAAGATAATCTTTTATAACCAGAAAGGTGGAGTTGGAAAGACTACTGTTGCTGTCAATTTAGGTTCAGCCTTGGCAGCAAAGGGTTTTAAAGTCTTATTGATTGATTTTGATGCTCAAGTAAACTTAACACACTCTGTTTCCGGCGATGGTCGAAAAGCTAATATTTATCAGGTTGTTACAGGACTGGTAGATGCAAAAGATGCTGTGCAAACTACTATTTTTAAGAATTTATATCTTATTCCTGGATCTTTGGATATTGCCGGACTAGCAATAGAACTTGTTGATGAGGATAAAAGAGAGTCATTTCTTAAAAATGCTCTAAAGGATATTGAAGATGAGTATGATTATATCCTTTTGGATTGTCCTCCATCATTAGGCCTAGAAACAGTAAATGCCCTTGCTTGGTGTGATGAGGTTATTATTCCTTTGCAGTGTGAGTATCTTGCGATGGAAGGTTTAAACCTTATTATGAGAACTGTTACAAATGCAAAGAAAAGCTTTAATCCTCAAATCAAAGTATTGGGTATTCTTTTTACTATGTTTTCAAAGAGGGCTAAGTTAAATCAGGAAGTAATAGATGACATTTCTGAATATTTTCCTGATCTTGTTTTTAAGACAATTATTCCTAGAAATACTCGTTTGGCGGAAGCTCCATCTCATGGTCTTCCTATAAACTACTATGATAAGTCTTCTAAAGGTTCTAAAGCATTTGAAATGCTTGCTCAGGAGGTGATTGACCGTGGCTAATGAAAAGAAGAGAGGATTGGGTAAAGGTATCAGTTCTCTTATGTCTGGGTTTGATTTTGATACTCAAACAGATGACATTATTACTAAAACTATAAAAGATGAAAGAAAAGATAAGATGACTGTTGTCCAATTAGACATTGGACATGTTCGTCCTAATCCAAATCAGCCTAGAAAATTCTTTGATGAAGAAGCTCTTGAAGGATTAGCTGAATCAATAAAGAGCCAAGGAATTATTCAACCTTTGACAGTTGAAGAGATTGCTCCTGGTGAATTCTCTATTATCGCAGGTGAAAGAAGATATAGGGCTGCCAAAATAGCTGGTTTAGATAAAGTTCCTGCAATTGTTGTAAGCCTTAGTGAAGTCCAAAGAATTCAGATGTCTTTGATAGAAAATATTCAAAGAGAGAATTTGAATGCAATTGAAGAAGCTTCTGCATATCAATATTTGATAGATCACTCTGGTTTTACACAGGAAATGGTGGCTCAGAAAGTAGGAAAAAGTAGAAGTGCAATTGCAAACTCTCTTAGACTTCTTTCTTTGAGTGATAAAATGAAAGATGATATTGTATCTGGTGCCATGAGTGCAGGCCATGCACGTGCTATTCTTTCTTTGATTAACCCTGCTGACAGGGAATTGTTGAGAGATAAAATAGTACATGAAGGTTTGTCTGTAAGGGATGCGGAGATACTTGCTGAGTCTTATAACAAGGGACATAAGCTCATTCAGAGGAAAAAGAGTACTGAAAAAGATACTGATGTAGTCAATATTGAAGAGAAATTTGTTTCAGCAGTTGGAGCCAGAGTTGAGATCAAAGGTTCCCTTGACAAGGGAAAGCTTCAGATTAAGTTTAAGAGCCAGAAAGACTTGGAGAGACTCTACGCACTTCTAAGTGGCGGTGGAGTGTTATTTGATGAATAATTTATTATAATAAAAGGAAATATACAATATATGATTGACAAAACAAAACTACCGGAAGGAATCTACGCATTAATTGAAACAAACAAAGGGGACATTCTTCTTTTTCTTGAGTATAAGAAAGTTCCTATGACAGTCTGTAATTTCATCGGACTAGCTGAAGGTGAATTAAACTTAGAGAAAAAAGGAAAGCCATTTTATGATGGACTTACATTCCATCGTGTCATCGATAACTTCATGATTCAGGGTGGTTGTCCAAAAGGAAATGGTACAGGCGGTCCTGGATATAGATTCCCTGATGAATTCGATTCTTCTTTAAAGCATACAGGTCCTGGTATTCTTTCAATGGCTAATGCAGGCCCTGGAACAAATGGTAGCCAGTTCTTTATTACTCATGTTCCTACACCATGGCTTGATGGAAAGCATACGGTTTTTGGTCATGTGGTAGAAGGACAGGATGTTGTAAACAAGATCCAGCAGGGAGACAAAATAAAGAAAGTCTCCATCATTCGAGTGGGCGAAGAAGCAGAGAAGTTCAGTACCACAGCTACAGATTTTGCTGAATATGTACAGGGCGTCGAGGCAAGAGAAAAGAAGAAGCTTGAAGAAGAGAAGAAGAGAGTATTGGATGAGATAAAATCTAGATATCCAAACGCTGTTAAGACTTCTTCTGGCCTTATGTATGTGGTAGATAGAGAAGGTGAAGGTGGAGCTTCTCCAAAATATGGTCAGAAAGTGACTGTACACTACCAGGGAACTCTTTTGGATGGAACAATCTTTGATTCTTCCTATTTGAGAAAAGAGCCTGCTACATTCAAAATCGGTCAGGTAATTGATGGTTGGAATGAAGCTCTTCAGACAATGACAAAAAATGAAAAGAGAACACTTATCATTCCACCTGAACTTGGATATGGCGAGTATGGATACCCAGGGGTTATTCCTCCAAATGCATGGCTTATCTTTGAGGTAGAGCTATTGAAGTTCTGATGAAGGGAAATAGCGTTAAATACGTCTGCAGAGAGTGTGGACATGAAGAAAACAAATGGGCAGGAAAGTGTCCTGAGTGTGGCAGCTGGAACAGCTTCGAGGAAGTCGAAGCTGCTTCAGTTAATGTTTGTAATCCAAATACAACAGTAATAGATACAAGTGTAAGAAAGCTTTCTGAGATTCCCTATGAGAAGACGATGAGAGTCTCCTCTGGTATCAGCGAGCTTGATAGAGTGTTGGGTGGGGGAGTAATGAGACCCTCTGCTGTACTTGTAGGAGGTGAGCCGGGAATAGGAAAGTCCACAATAATGATTCAGATGCTTTCCTCTCTTTCCTCTTCCTCTTCAGTTTTGTATGTATCGGGAGAGGAATCTCCTTCACAAGTTAAAATGAGGGCAGAGAGACTTGGTCTCGATACTTCGAAAATAGATATCTTTTGTGATACCAGACTTGAGGCTCTTTTGGATCTCATTGAGAAAAGGAAACCAGGATATATAGTCGTAGATTCCCTTCAGACGCTTTCTACGGCCTCTGTAGCCTCTTCTGCAGGTTCTCCCAATCCAGATTAAGACCTGTTGTATGGAACTCTCTCTGAGGGCCAAGAAATGCGGCTCGGCAATATTTTTTGTAGGTCATGTTACTAAGGAAGGTACCATAGCTGGGCCAAAGATTGTGGAGCACATGGTGGATACTGTGCTTTACTTTGAGAATGCAGAAAGCGGTATGAGAATGCTGAGGGCTGCAAAGAGCAGGTTTGGCAGTGTAGACGAGATAGGCCTCTTTGAGATGACAGAAAAAGGCCTCTTGTGTGTAAAGGATGCATCTAGATATTTCTTGAGTGCAAGAAGTGACGGAGACCTTCCTTCAGGAATAGCGTTTACTCCTGTAATAGAAGGATCCAGGACCTTTGTAGTCGAAGTGCAGGCTTTGGCTGTTCCTGCTCGAAGTGGCTATCAACGGATATACTCGGACAAAGTGGATATGGGAAGAGTAAATAGAATCGCTGCTATTTTGGAGCGTCATGCAGGCTTGGACCTTTCCCAGGACGATATCTATGTAAACGTTGCTGGAGGAATGAAACTAAAAGAGGGCTCAGTAGATCTGGCGTTGGCGCTTGCTCTATATTCATCTAAGACAGATACTCCTCTTCCCTCTACTTTGGCTTCTTTTGGTGAGTTGTCTCTTGCTGGGGAAGTGAGGCCAGTTACCTTCTCATCTCGTAGAGTCAAGACTCTTTCTGATATGGGCTTTTCAAAGATAATAGTTAGCCAAGGAACAGAGAATGAAGGTAGTGCAGACACTGTTAAGGCAAAAGATATAAGAAGTGCTGTAATTGCAGCTTTTAAAGGGGCAAAAAAGAGTAAGTAATGACTCCTAATAAAGAGGAAGAGTAGTTTGTTAGGTGTTATAATTAACTAATCAAATATTTACAATGTAGAAAATAAGGCAAGAAGTAACTTCCTGCCTTATTTTCTTTTAGATCTATCCTTTATATTCTTGCGATAATAAATGGGAAAGCTACAAGGGAACCGAGAATACTGCCGAGGCTGCTTGTAAGTAGTGCCACAAGGCACTTTAAGATTCTGTTTTTATACCAGCCTTTCAGCGTCAGGGCGTCGTTAGACATGTTCTCAAAATCTTTTACCTTTGGAGGCTTAAATGAAGCCTGCCAGATACCGGCAAATATTCCTACTCCTAAAATCGGATTCAACACAAAGAAAGGCGCAGTTACGCCGGAAAGGAGACAAGTAAGAAATGAAGCACCACCAATAAGAGTGAATACAAAAGTAGAAGAAGCATTGGCTGCCATCCACCACAAGAATGCTTTTATTCCCTGATCCCATCCGTTAAGTACTATACCCAGTACTACAAGTAGGACGATGAGGGTCGGTATAATCCACTGTGCTATCTTACTTCCAACTCCCTTTGGAGGAATTGCAGTGAGGTCGGAGATATCAAGGGAAAGCTCTCCTTTCTCTAAGCGCTCAAATGTTCTGATGATACCTTGTGTGTGACCTGCTCCGATTACAGCGACTTTGGTTTTACCCTCTGCTTTGAATATAGATGTAGCAAGGTATTTGTCTCTTTCATCAATGAGGACTTCCTTTACAGAAGGTAGCTCTTTAGCAACTTCCTTCATCATTGATTCCAGCGTCTCTTCATTCTTTAACTCAGCCAGCTCTTCTTCGGATATCTCTTCGTTGGAGAATGCTGCGGAAACTAAGGTAGCAAGAAGTTTACACTTATTCCAAAGGCTGCTTTTACCCCATGCACGACGGAATGTAATTTGTATTTCTCTATCACAAAGGGAAACGGGTATTCCCATATCCTCTGCAAGTTTTGCAGCACCTACAATCTCTGCTCCTGGATCTGCTCCTGTCTGGGCGCCCATTCTCTTCTGAAATGAAGCCAAGGCTGTATTTGCCAATAGAAGAAACCCTTTTCCGTCTTTTAGGATTTTCTTAATATCCATATTCTCCCAGCTTTTTTCCTGGGTTTTGCTTTTCATTCTTCCATCGTCAAGTTCAATGCATACGCGATCTGGATGCTGTTCTTCGATAATTGAACGCACTTCTTCTACGCTTTGGTTTGAGACATGTGCAGTTCCTACAAGATGTATTACGTTTCCATTATCGAAGTGTATGACGTGGTATGTGTCGCTAATCTTTTCTGTAACCATACTAATCAATATAACCGTCGGGGACACCGACGGCTATAGTTTTCCTTATGAGATTTATTTGATTTCTTTAAGCATTGCCTTAACAAAGGAAGCTACTCTCTCTGCTGACTCAACTTCAACATGCTCATTTACTGAGTGGACATCAAAGAGATTCGGGCCGATGGATAGTGAGTCCATACCTTTGATTCTGTCATTGATTGTTCCACATTCAAGTCCAGCATGAATTGCTGTTATGACTGGTTCTTTTCCTACAATCTTCACATAAGCCTTCTGTACTTCTTTTGTAAATGCAGAGTCTGGATTTGGAGCCCAAGCCGGGTATCCGTCTCCGATCTTGACACTAAATCCGTTTCCTTCAAGGATAGATTGGATTTCATAGGCAAGATTGAGTTTGCTTGTTTCTACAGAGGAACGGACGGAATACGTGATTTTTACACTCTTTTCGTCCATCTCTACAATTGCCATATTGTCACTTGTCTCGACAACGCCCTTGAGAGCCATAGACCAGCTTCTGACACCTGTAGGTGAAACAAATAGAGTCTCTCCTATTTTTCTTGACAGGTTCTCTGTAAGAACCATTTCCGGTGTCTCAATCTCTTCAACAGAGATTGTGGCATTAGGATCTGAGTATTTGTACTCAATCTCTATCTCTTTCTGAAGGTTGTTTATGATGCTTTTTGCAACTTCTTTATCTGATACTGTTATTACAGCTTCTGCTGTGGAAGGAATGACGTTTCTTCTTGTTCCACCCTTGATACTGCTTATTCTGTATCCAGGGATCCTATTTAAAGCTCTTCCAAGAAGCTTTATTGCATTTGCTCTCTCTTTGTGGATTTCTCCTCCAGAGTGTCCGCCTAGAAGACCGGAGACTTTGATCTTTAAGCTTTCGCCTTCAGCTGTCTCCCATCTGCATTTTCTTTCTCCCACTACATCGATTCCGCCTGCGCATCCGATGTAGAAGATGCCTTCTTCTTCACTGTCGAGGTTAAGTAATCTTCTTGAGTCGATGTCTTTTTCTTCTACATTCTCAGCTCCTGTAAGACCGACTTCCTCATTTACAGTGAAGATTCCTTCAAGTGGACCATGCTCTGCTTTTTCATCAGAGAAAATATCCAGGGCAAGAGCGATTGCAATACCATTGTCTGCACCAAGTGATGTATCTTTTGCCCAGATATTCTTTCCATCTGTCATTATCTCGATTGGATCTTTTGTAAAGTCATGCTTTGAACCTTCTCTCTTTACACATACCATGTCCATATGACCCTGAAGTGCAATAGAAGGATAGTCTTCATATCCAGGTGTGGCTTTGACCTTCATGATGACGTTGCCAATATTATCAGCGAAGGCCTGTATGTCGTGTTCTTTCGCCCATGAAAGAAGGTAGTTTCTTATTCCTTCTTCATTTCCGCTTTCTCTTGGAATAGCGGATATATCGGAAAAGATCTTCCATAATCTTTTATTGTTTAAATTGTCATACCACATATAGTTTTTCTCCTGACTTATGTATTGTAGCACTATTGAACAGGTTTATCTCTCCCCTAAAGTAAGATCCTTGATCCATTTTCCACTTCTTACTCTTATTCCTCCGATGATCATCTTTGGAATAATCTCTGATAACTTAAAAAGCAGAATGGCCCAAAGTGAAAGATGGAGGTATTTTGTACAGATGAACGCCAATGGAATGCTTAGTAGATACATAGGAATTATTTCCGAAAGCATGGAATATCTGCTGTCTCCGCCGCTACGGAGTATTCCTACCATTATTACGACTCCTGTCATTTCGAATGGAAGTATCAAGGAAAGAGAAAAGAGAGCTTTGACGGCAATGCTTCTGGACTTTGGTGATATATTATATAGATTGATCATAAATGGAGATGAAATAACCTCTAAAACACCCATAAAGAGGCCTATGATAAGAATGTATGAAATTATCTTCATGCCCCATCTTTGAGCTTTTTCTTTGTCTCCTTCTCCGATTATATTCCCAAGTATAATTCCAGAACCATTGGCGAGTCCCACACCTGCTACAAAGAATAAGTCCTGAATAGACATATCTATGTTGAAAGCGGCGAAGGCGGCTGTACCTAGAGAAGAATAGGCTACTTTGTAAAGAATGGCACCTATACTCCAAAGTGTTTCATGAAGAAACGCAGGTAATCCTGTTGTTCCCATCTCTTTAATAAATACTTTGTTCCACTTAAAGTCATCTATTTTTCTTGTTACGAAAGGAGCTTTTCTTTTTGTTGAAATGAAAACTAACAACAAGACTTCTACAAGTCTCGAGATAACTGTGGCCAATGCGCCTCCAAAGACTCCTAGACGAGGAAATGGTCCCAGACCAAAGATCAGGAGAGCGTTGAGAACGGCGTTAAGAATAAGGGAAAGAATAGTTGTATACATAGGAGTCTTTGCATCTCCCATGGCTCTGAAAGCCCCACTATACATCATTGAAAAGCCGGCAAAGATGTATGAGATACCTACCGTCCTAAGATAAAGTACACCAGTCTCTATTACTTTCTCGTCCTGGGAGAATAAAGACATAAAAGAGGATGGAAAGAAAGATACAAATACCCATCCAAGGGTTCCGATTATTATTGATATGGTTGTGGTGAATGTCGTCACTTTCCTTATTCCTTCAAAATTCTTTGCCCCGAAGTATTGGGCAAGAAATATAGATCCACCACTATTGAGACCAAAAAAAGCCATTTGAAGGAATAGGTAAAACTGATTTGCTCCTCCAATTGCAGCGACCTCAGCTTCTCCTAGTTGCCCTATCATCAAAGTATCCAGGAATCCTAATCCTGATTGGACAAGATTCTGAAGCATGATAGGAATGGCTACAACTATCAGTTTTGAAACTAATTCTTTGTTTTCTTTTTTCATCTAAAGAAGAATAAACCTTTAAAAAAATGGTATCAATATTGCATTTTTTGTCACATTTCGGATAAACCAAGATAGATAACAAAACAATAGAGAGGAATCCCCCAAATGACAAATGCCCTTGTTGTTATAAATCCCAACGCTTCAAAAGGAAAAGGTGAAGTCAAAGCGAGAAGAATTTCCGAGTATTTCAAAGGAGCGGGGTGGAATTGTACTATTGCTTATACTCAGGGTGCAGGGCATGCGGAAAAACTGGCGAAGAGTGGTGCTGAAAATGGATTCAAGACAATAATAGCCGCCGGCGGAGACGGAACGGTAAACGAAGTCGTCAACGGAATAATGCGCTCCAAGAAAGATGTGGATATGGGGATTATTCCTGTAGGAAGGGGAAATGATTTTGCCTGGATTGCAGGAATTCCTACAGATTGGAAGAAAGCCAGCGATATAATCATAAAGGGAACTCCAATAAAGACAGATGTGGGACACGCCAAAGGAACTGTTGCAGACAAGTACTTTTTAAATGGCATGGGCTTTGGCTTTGAGCCTATGGTTAACTTTAGAGCCCAGGAGTATAAACACCTTAATGGCATGGCCAGTTATGTGGCGGCATTTATCAGCATTCTGATGAATCCTCCTAAGGGATATGAAATAGCCATGTCATTGGACGGAGGAGAGACAAGAAACTTTAAGTCCCAGCAGATCAGTATGAATAATGGTCGAAGAATGGGATCCTCGTTTCTTATGACTCCAAAGGCCGAGATCGACGACGGCTTATTGGATTTCATGTTTACAAATAGGCTATATAAAGGGTTCGGACTTATCGGTCTCGTCCTCAAGTTCTTTAAAGGTGCAATGGTATCTGATAAAGAAAACTTCTCATATGGAAACGCAAAACATGTAGTCATCGATGTTTTTGGACAGGGTGCAGTATCACATGTGGACGGAGAGGAGTTCGAAAGGGCAGGAAACCACTTTGAAATCGATATACTCCCATCTGCTGTGAGCTTATATAGGCCGGGTAGGGGTAAATAAGAGTCTCATTTCTATTGGTGTCGGTTAGTTTCTCTTTTTGTACATAACTAGAGTAAGATATCAACATGGATATGGTTTACTTTTGATGCTTTAAGGAACAATAACGAGAAATAGATTCGTTTGGATATAAGGCAGAAAATAGGCCTGGTTTTCATGGTAAGCGAAATTTTATATTTGAAAATAATAGTTATTACTTATAAGTGGTATGAAAAAATATTATATTTTATCTAAGTGTATTTTATACAATAAGATATAGAAGTTAAAAATTTTGTTTGACTTCTGTTTTAAAGAAATGTAGTATTATAATACCCGATACGGGGCTTTATTTGTGGATTTTCACACTTTTTTTGGAGAATTAAAGTGATTAAGGAAAGCGTACCAAGAATACATTTCTATGACCAAGACTTTGTCGACATGTATGACAGAGCCTGGGTTTGGCTTGATGAAATATGGCATGAAGCTGATAAGGAGAGTAAGTTCCCGGAAGGGTACTTTATCCATGAAAATGGTGGCGTTATAGACTTATATGATGTATCTTTGTCGTCGCTGTTTTTAATGTATTCTAACCAGTTTTATTCTCCATACTCCATGGTTGACTACTTCTACCAGCGTCAGGAAAAAGACGGACACATCTGGGAGAAGTATGATATAGCTACAGATAAGCCTGTGGTAGATGAAGATAACCCATTAGGTGTCACACTTCCTCTTCTTCCTTTTGTCGAGTTTATGTTCTATCACAAGATCGGCAATAAGAAGAGATTGAAGGATGTTGTTCCATATCTAGAGAAGTACTATGAATGGCTTAAGTCTAATTTCCAGCAGGAAAACGGTCTTTATGTCGTTCCTAATAAGGCTCTCCATATGGGTAATCTTCCTAGAGAGAATGCGAAGTATACTGTAGACTTCAACTCAGCTGTTACAGTATTTGCCCTCTATATGTCTATTATCGGAGATATCCTCAACGATAAAGAGTTGTCTTTTAGATATAAGAGAGTCTATTTTGCACTGAAGACAAGAATCAACAGCATGATGTGGTCTCCTGATGATAACTTCTATTTTGATCTTGATGAGAATGGAGAAATTATCAGAAATAAGCACATTGGTGCATATTGGACACTCTTGGCTGAGATTCCTAATGAAGATTATGCACAGTATCTCATTGAAGACTTGAAGAATGACAAGGAGTTTGGTTCAGACAACCCGTTCCCTTCTGTTCCTGTTTCAAGTAAGTACTTTGATGAGAATGGAAATGGATATTGTGGCGGCGTCTCTTCCTTTATGACATATATTGTCATCAAGGGGTTGATGAATTACGACTCATTTATCTTTGCCCGTGAGTGCGCTATAAGACACTTATACTTTATTCTCGACACTCTTCATCCTGGTGAAGAAAAGCAGGGTCATGCATGGGAACTCTATAAGCCGTGTGCAGAAGGCCCGGCAACATGCCCAGAAGGTGTTGTGAACAAGAAGAAGTATCTGCCATCCATTGGTCTCGTGACAATCACTCTCTGTATTGAGAATATCATTGGTCTTGACATCTCTCTTCCAAGAAAGACTGTCAACTGGACAATGCAGAATCTTGAAGCTATGGGTATTGAAGAGCTTAGTCTTAAGAAGAACAACATCACTATTCTCTCAAATAAGAATCAGAGAGGATGGGAGATAAGACTTGAGAGTGAGAAGCTCTACTACTTCACTATCTCCATATTGGATGAGGACAAGAAAAAGACTCTTCCAATCCCTTCAGGTAAGTGCTCTATTCTTATTGATAAACTTTGATTTCTTCGGGATGGCTGATGTCATCCCGATAATATTGTCTTCTTTTCCCTAAATTGACAAAAAAGTGGCAGAAAGAATAACCAATATATAGTTATATTTAGAATATAGGAGGATATCTTATGGACATGAAGTCTTTCTCTCTTGAAGGAAAGGTAGCTTGGGTAACAGGTGCCAGCTACGGAATAGGAATGGCTATTGTCAAGGCATATCATGACGCAGGCGCAAAGGTGGTGTTCAACACATCACGCCAGGAAAGTGTAGACAAGGGGCTTGAAGAATACAGAAAGTGTGGCATGGACGATGTCGAGGGCTACGTATGTGACGTTACAGATGAGAATGCTGTACAGGCCTTGGCTCAGAAAATTATCGAGAAGTTCGGTAGACTTGATATCCTGGTAAACAACGCAGGATGTATTAAAAGAATACCAATGACAGAAATGAGTGCAGAGGATTTCAGAGCTGTAGTAGATCTTGATCTCAACGCTCCATTTATCTGCTCAAAGGCTGTCATCCCACAGATGATCAAGCAGGGTGGTGGAAAGATCATCAACATCTGCTCAATGATGAGTGAACTTGGAAGAGAGACCGTAAGTGCTTATGCTTCTGCTAAGGGTGGCTTGAAGATGCTTACAAAGAATATTGCTTCCGAGTATGGTGCATACAACATCCAGTGTAATGGTATTGGACCTGGATATATTGCAACACCTCAGACAGCTCCTCTCAGAGAGAGACAGCCTGATGGTTCACGTCATCCATTCGATTCTTTCATCATTGCAAAGACACCTGCTGAAAGATGGGGTACACCAGAGGACCTTCAGGGACCAGCAGTATTCCTTGCTTCCGACGCATCTAATTTCGTCAACGGCCACATCCTTTATGTTGATGGCGGTATCTTGGCTTATATCGGAAAACAACCTAAGTAAGAGAAATAATCTCTTTGGTCTAGGCTCTCTGAAAAAGAGGGCCTTTTCTATCTTCTATGGTTTCCTTTCTTAAACTAGAATAAAGACATGAAGTTTTTGTCTATTATTGTCGCCATAGTTCTATTAGTTTGCTCTTGTGCTGTGAAGAGTGATTTAAGTTATATAAATATAGCAGTGTCACAAGAGCCTGTGACAACAGATGTGATGGTAAATACATCGCTAACGGGAAGATTGATTCTTGTTGGCAGCGTCTATGAGCGTTTGGTTGTATTGGATGGGGAAGGGGATGTAAAACCTGAATTAGCTAGCTCTTATGCTTTGTCTGAAGACGGAAGGAAACTCTCCTTTATAATAAGAGATGGCGTGAAGTTCCACGATGGAACAGTAATGGATGAAGAGGATGTAGTATATAGCCTAAATAGGTGGTTAGATGTCTATCAGAAAGCTAGAGAAATGGTTGGGGATGGAGAGTTCTATATAGAAAGTGACGGAAGTGTATCTATAACAAGCAACAAGAACCTTACTTTCCTTCCTTCCTTAATGGCATCCTCCCCTCAGTCTGCAGTCATATTTCCAAAAGAATACTTATTAAATATCGATGAGTTGGTGACAGAAGCTCCTGGAACAGGTCCCTATGTGCTTAAAGAGTGGATAAGTGGGGAGAAGATTGTCCTTTCTTCTTTCTCTGATTATCAGAGATATAGCAATGAAACAAAGGGAGTTTGGGGGGATAAAAAAGCTAAGAGCGACGAAATAAGGTTTTATTTTGTCTCAGATAGTACCACGAGGCTCCTAGGGTTAAAAAACGGAGAGTATGACTTTATAAACGATTTAATGAGTGACGACAGAGTATTAGTTGAAAAAGATGACTCATTGGAGATTGTAGACGGAGAAGAGTCTGGCTTAATAGCTTTGGTCTTCAATAAGAAAGATGGAGTTTTTAAAAGCGAAGAAATGAGAAAGGCTGCGTCACTCTCTTTCAATAGGGAAGAGTTGATGAAGTCTTGCTATGGAGAATATGGCTGGTCTTTAGACTCTGAGTATATGGAGAAAGAGAGTGGGTTCTGGTCTGGAGAGTTGGAGGACCCGACTTATGAGAGAGACTTGGATAGTGCTGCTTCTTTACTCTCCACCCTTTATGATGGAACGGAGATAAAGATACTTACATCCAACCTTTCTAATCTGGAAAAAATCGCATATGCCATGGAAAGCGAGATGGAGGAAGCTGGATTTAATGTAAGAGTAATCGTAACAGACTGGGCCGGAATGATGGAGAAGAGAAAAGACAGTTCAGAGTGGGATATATTCATTTCTGCTTTCTCAAAGGTGCCTCTTCCACAGATGAAATCATTCTTGTCTCCTACATACCCGGGATGGATGGAAAGCGATAGCAGCGCATATAAAGCATTTTTGTCATTGGATGAAGAAGTGACTATAGAGAGCGCAGAGAAGAAGTGGGAGGAAGTTCAGAAAGAGATGTGGGATTATATTCC
>JALFCJ010000101.1 GCA_022771185.1 Spirochaetales bacterium
TTTGCTATAGCATAGGAGTTAATACTTTTTCTTGCTTTACTTTATGTCCATTATAAACAACGAAAGACTATTATGGTAGATTTAACATCTCCAAGCAATGAAAGGATTCTATTTTTGCGTAATAAAAGCTTTTGTACCCCCTGTCAAAAAGATGCGTAATCTTATATACTAAAGATACTTTTCGAAAATGTGTTCTTTTGTGCTAGTAGTACAGTAAGGAGTATTTAATGGCACTCAATTTTATTGACTTGTTTGCTGGCTGCGGAGGTTTAAGCGAAGGATTCTATCGACAAGGCTTTAATGCCCTGGCTCATCTGGAAATCAATCATGCTGCTTGTGAAACATTAAAAACAAGAATGGCTCATTATGGGTATTTAAATCCGGACGAAAGTGTTCTTGAGTATGACATTACAATGGATGATACAATCGATCGATTGGAAAAAACAATAAAAGGTCAGTCTGTAGATATTATAATTGGAGGTCCTCCTTGCCAAAGCTTTTCGTCGCTCGGAAGAGCTAAAGACGAAAATGGAATGAAGAATGATCCTCGAAATTATCTCTTTGAAAGCTATGTGAAGGTTCTAAATCATTTTAGGCCAAAAGTCTTTGTATTCGAGAATGTTACCGGCCTATTAACTGCAACTCTCAATGGAAGTCGTATTATTGATCGGATTCTTGCTTGCTTAGGAGAAAAGTATAAGGTTGATTTCAATTCTGAGAAAGATGTGCTTAATGCAGCTAACTACGGCGTTCCGCAGATCAGAAAAAGAGTAATCATCATTGGGGTGAGGAAGGATCTGAATCTTACACCGAGAGATATCTACAATGGTATTACTAAAACTCACTATGATCCTGAAATGAAAGAAAATCAAAAATCTGGACTGAAGAGGTATGTTACTGTGAAAGATGCTATTGCGGAATTGCCTCATCTTCATGAGGGTGAAGGCTCAAAAACAGTTGTATTCTCTTCTCGAAGAGATAATGATTTCTTGAAGACTATCGTTCCTGAAGGTCAAAACATACTGATGGATCATGTTTCTCGGCACCATAACCCAATGGATGTTCAGCGATATATGGCTATGGCAGAGAACCATTGGACATTTGAAGAATTGCTTGAAAAAAGAGCAGATCTAAGACATGAAAAAAAGCGTGTTTTCGGGAATAGTTATGTTGTCCAGTGGTGGGATGCACCAGCAAGAACCATCATTGCTCATCTCTATAAAGATGGAAACCAGTTTATTCATCCAGATGCATCCCAAGGAAGAACTTTAACTGTAAGAGAAGCTGCAAGATTACAGTCTTTCCCTGATGACTTTGTTTTTGAAGGTCCTAGGACAGAGCAGTACAAGCAAATTGGAAATGCCGTTCCGCCACTATTTGCAGAGGCTATCGCAAAGAGTATTAAGAAAAACCTGGAGGAAGAATGATTTTCCGTGGAGTCAAAAACATACACACCAGAGAGGAAAAAGACTACTTTATTGAGCTTGTTTCTCTATATATTAGATTTGTTGAACTTTATGCAGAAAGACACGTTCTGACTCCTCCTTGCGAGGATATTGATAAAATCATCTCAGAGTTTATTAATATTGGGGTAATAAACTCCATAGAGGATATACAAGATTTAAAAGATTTACTTGGTGCTAAGTATGCCCCTTTTGTTAATGCAGTGAAAACAGTGATATCAAATGGTCCTG
Organism: Spirochaetales bacterium; assembly: GCA_022771185.1. GTDB lineage: Bacteria > Spirochaetota > Spirochaetia > Sphaerochaetales > Sphaerochaetaceae > Ornithospirochaeta. The sequence goes on from JALFCJ010000101.1 coordinate 1,695, forward strand.
AGTTGGCTGAAATTGTTTCAAAACTTAACAATTCTTGCCGGCATAAGCTCCAGGAGGAAGCTAATAGAAGCAACTTACCTACAATTGCAGATTTTTTCTGCGGTGCAGGTGGACTCAGTTTGGGGTTCATACAGAATGGGTTTAAAATTGTTCTCGCAAATGATATCGAGGACGTATGTATCAGAACATATGAATATAATCATCCTCAAGTCTCAACAGACAAAATTATCAAGGGTGATATCAAGCAGATAGTTGAAAATGTGAAAGAATATATAGATGATGATGTGGATATCGTCATAGGGGGACCACCTTGTCAGGGGTTCTCTGAAGCTAATAGGCAAAGAGTAATTGATGATCCAAGAAACCAACTCTACAAATACTACATTCAAGCTGTAACCAATATTTGTCCTAAATTTGTTGTCATGGAAAACGTTAAAGGAATGTTGAAAGTAGCAGATCAGGTTGTGGAAGACTATCGTGCAATCAGGGCCCAAAAAGATGGGATAATCCATACATATGATGTTGCCTATCGCTTATTTAATTCTATGAATTTTTCTGTGGCACAAAACAGAGAACGTTTGATTTATATTGCTGTCAGGAATGATGTTGCAGCAGAAAAGGGGATTACTCCTGAATCATTGCTTTCAGAAATAGAGAATAGTTGCAAAGGAAATAAAGTGTATACTTTGAATGATGCTTTAGCATCAATCAAGCCTCTTGAGGCTCCTCGTATAAAAGGAATCACTGAAGAAGATAGCAATATAACTGGAAAAAAGATTGACTACTTTGACTATAATCAGAGTGAGTACATGAAGCTAGTTAACATGGGAACTCCAACTCCATTCGTTTTTAATCATAAGGCAAGATATGTCAGCGATGTAAACTATGAAATATATAAGCGTTTGGAGCAAGGACAAGATTCTACTGTAGATAGTATCAAGGACATCATGCCATACGCCCATCGAAATCATTGCTTTAAGGACAAGTATTATAAGTTAATAGGCGACAGACCTTCCAGAACAATTACAGCTCATTTGAAAATGGATTGTCATTCTCATATTCATCCAAATCAGATTCGAAGTCTTACCCCGAGGGAAGCCGCAAGAGTTCAATCATTTCCTGATAATTATTTATTTCTGGGAGCATACCTAAAAACATACATGCAGGTTGGTAATGCTGTACCGCCGATGATGGCCAGAGGTATTGCTAAGATTCTAAAAAAGTACATTTGAAGGAGGCTCCAGTGAAAGTTCTAAGATTCTCAAAGCACCTGAATAAGACTGAACTAGGAAAAGGGACTACTCATGAAGGGTATTTTCTCCTAAACCAAAATATTGCCAAAAAACTACTGAAATACCTCCCTGGCGCTGAGATTCCTATAGAATTTCATGAAAAAGGTTCGCAGAACAAAATGAAAACGAGATTGACAATTGGCCGCGAATATAGATTGCCAGGATTGAGAAGATTCTTCCAATCCATTAATCTTCAAACAGAAGATTTGATTGTTCTGGAGTTTAGAAAAGATGATGGGGGAGGAATAGATTATTTCTATGAAATTAAACGTGATCCAAATTCAATTGCTGTAGATTTCAATGATGGATTAGGATTTGAGATCCTTTCTGCTGAGGAAAAAATATCCTTACTTGCGTATGCATATGTCAAATCAAAAAACGGGGAACATCTTCCAATTTCTTTTGGGAATCGAACATTAAAGAAAAAGCGTGAGGATTCACCAGAACCAACGCCTTTTTACGATTTATTAATAAATGGAAAGGCTTTTAATCCAAAGAAAAATGGGACCTACCTGATTACAGTAAAAGAAGGTGTTGCACTTATCAAACCATATAATTCTTGGATAATTTCAGAAGGAGAAGAATGATATGCCTGCATTTCTATTTAGGCTTGACGATTATAGTAGTCTGTTTTCAAGTATCAATAGCGACAATCTATACAAGCTCTCACTTACAACATCTAGCGAATCTCAACCATTCAAAACATTAACCAAAGATGATTGGCTTTTTCTAATTGATGATGAGGATCATATTAGAGGTATCCTTCAGATTGTTCAAAGTTCTCCGGACAGTATTGACTTTAAAAAGCTTCTTGAAGTTGGTTCAGGTGTTACATATTCGGAGTATTCGGGATTTACAACAGTAGTTTCACGCATTGATGATAGAGAGAAAAAACATTTAATCGGCTTGATAGCTAGTAGTCTTTCTGATTTATTAGACTTTAATGGAACAACTGGTAACAAGAATCTAGCAAAAGAATATGTGGAAAACTCAGAACAAATCATATTTTACGGTGTTCCTGGAAGCGGTAAATCCAATATGATCGAGAACCGTACTTCAGAGTTAAATGATGAATCAACTCAAAAGGTTAGGGTAGTGTTCCACCCTGATTATTCCAACGCAGATTTCGTTGGACAGATAATGCCAAAAAAAGATGGAGACAGTATTTCATATGAATTCAAAGCTGGTCCGTTCACTATGATTCTTAAGAAAGCTTATGATAACCCCAAAATGCCTTTTTATCTGATTATTGAAGAAATCAACAGAGGTAATGCTGCTGCAATCTTTGGTGATGTCTTCCAACTCCTTGATCGAGATAATAATGGCTGGAGTAAGTACGAAATAACCAACGAAGAAGTATCCAAGATAATATATGGTGATGAAAAAGCTAAGGATATAGGATTTAATGTAAAACTTCCTCCTAACCTTTCAATCCTTGCAACAATGAATACTAGTGACCAAAATGTCTTTACTTTGGACAATGCATTCCAACGTCGTTGGACGATGGTTCATGTCAAGAATGAATTCCAAAACGACTCTGATAGTAATATCCAAAAGAACTCTAAAATTAAAGGAACGGAATTATCCTGGGAGAACTTTCTGTTTGGTGTTGGAGATAAACCTGGTATCAATGCAATCATTTCTAGTTCATCCTATAACAGCGGTATGTCCAGTCTCGAAGACAAGAGGATTGGTTGTTGGTTTGTTGTTAACAAAGGTGGATGGATAAAGGCTGAAGACTTCTCCAATAAGGTTCTAAAGTACCTTTGGGATGATGCATTCCATTTTGATAAATCAGTTTTTTCTGATGGAATCGAATCATTTGATAAACTTGTAGATGCTTTCGAAAATAGAAAGCAGCTTTTCAAGGAACTCGAAATTGAGTACGTTACTGAAGGCACAGATGAACCTACAGAAGCAGGGGCGTGACAAGGATGACTACTGAGCTTTCTGATATCTGTGTATACAATGCAAAACTAGAAGGAAAAGGCTTTGTAGGTCTCCAATTTGAGAATGGAGATCTCAAGGTCATGTTTCCTTTGGGATATAGAAGTGCTGACACAGATGATGAACGCCGGAAGGATATTTTGAACCTTATCTCTGTCCTTGAGATATTCATGGAAAAGGATTCTACGATGTATTCCCCAAAGTCAGAGAACAAGAAACCTGAATCCGGGTTTCCCATTCAGGCTTACATTAGGATTATCATTGACTTTCTTAACCATGGTTATTATCACGAATATGAAACAGAATACCACAACTCTCTTTCAGGCAAGATCTGTTGGAACAAGACGATAAAAACTATTCGACCGGAGTTTGTTGGAAATGATATCTTATATCTCAATTTCATTACAAAGAAATCACAGAATAATGAGGCTGCTTTGATTACTCAAATACACAAGTTTTTTGTATATGAGGCCTTCTTCAAGCTCGGTTTTTTGTTCTGTTCTTTTATGCCAGAGAAACCTCAGATAATTTATAACAAAAAACTGTTTCGTTCTGTAGTAGAAATGAAGTTGGAGAAGACTTTCAGTGACCGTAATCTTATTTTGTTCAACGACATGAAGCTTATCATGGATTATCTTGATGCTTCAGATTCAAATATGAAGAACTATAGGTATGGTACTGAAGAGTTTGAATATATTTGGGAAAAATTGGTGGATAGGGTATATGGCATTTCCAACAAGGAGGATTTCTATCCTCATACCGAGTGGCATATCGCAGGAAAGGTGTTTGGAGACAACGACGTCGATTATAAGAAAAATGCCCTAAGACCTGACACGATAATGCTCATAATTGATGAAGTGAAGAAGAAGAAAGAGGCGTTTGTCCTAGATTCCAAATATTACAAGTATGGGGAGTTGAGGGAATCATATTCTCTTCCTGGTACGGATTCGATTATCAAGCAGATTGCATATGGAAAATATGTTGAGAACAATATAGAACATCCCGACTTGAAAGTGGATGGGAATAATATATATAACGCTTTTATACTTCCATATGATTCTAAAGGCCATGCATGTGAAGTTTTTGGTTATGCAACTACTACCTATGAAGCCAACGACAAACCCTATCATAAAATATATGGGGTTATGCTGGATATAAAGGATTTGATGTATCACCATGCACGTCTTGATGACAGTAGCATCTCAATTCTTGCTAATACAATCAAGGGATTTATCGAGAAAAGTTGATCTATTATTTTACTCAATAGTGACACTTGAATTATTCCCTAGAAAATAGTAGAGAAATCTGTAAAAAAGAGAGATAGCTTTGAAATTAAATGTTTATAATATATGAAAATACTACCTATTATTGTGTATTATTATCTCAACTAAAAGAAACCATAAAAAATGAAGTATATCTACTTTGAGTTTATCTTTTTTATTGACGCAAAATCGACAGTTTTTCCAGTGTTTGCTCGGAATTGATAAAGAAATTCAACCTTCTTGCCACCATTAGTGTAGCCGGTGCAAGGTGACGGCCTAGACTGAAGCGGAGATTATATCTACTGAACTGGATCCGATAAGCATAGAGGCGGAGGGGGACGGCACCAAGACATTCAGATGCATCGTTGCAGACTACACTCCATTCAAGAGAGACCGTTCCTCCGAAGACGAGAAGGCGGTAAAATGCTATGACCATGCTTATGTTGGAGATCACCTCTATTATACCATTGTCACTTTTCGATTGACTCTTACATTGCATTTCGGCATTCAAGGTCAGCATAGAGTAGGCTGACTAAGTATCAATATTGAGTTGTTTAGTATCCGGTTTTGCTTAATTTGATATAGAGTATAAGTTGTCACTAAATTATTTCATCTCTCTTTGTCCTCCCTCATTTTCAACTCTATAGAGAGTTATGAATGAGGAGAATAGAGATGAATGAGAGTATTGGTGTAAAGAAAGATGTTGAGTTATCAAGTAGACAAGAGTATTTAGATTCCTTCTTCTCTCTCATACCTGAAGCTATGAATTATATGACTAGCCAGAATCTTGAGTTGGCTATCAATAGCCTTGAGAAGGCTCTAAAGAGAGTTAAAAAGAACGAAGAGGCTGAGAGGGCTAGAATAGAAAGAGGGAAAAGAGAAAAAGAACAACAAAAAAGGCTGGAGGCATTACGGAGAGCAGAGGAAGAGAGAAGAAAAGAAGCAGAAAGGCTGGAGAATCTTCATGTCCAGAAGGTCACAAGTATGGATCTTCCAGATGATTGGACCAACTGTTTCTCTTATGACGAAGTCATATCCACTACCTCAGTCTATGAAGCTCTCGATAACTCCATCGAGAAAACTGGTGATATCAACATCGAGTATATTGCCGCCTCCACAGGAAAGAGTGTCAACGATGTTATATCATCTCTCTCTGAACTCATCATACAGAATCCTGAGACATGGAATGAGTGTTTCTATAAAGGCTGGGAAATGAGGGAAGACTATCTATCCGGAAGCCTGACTCAGAAACTAAAAATGGCCAAAGAAGCCAACAAGAAATACAAGGGCTACTTCAAGCGTAATGTCAAGGAGCTGGAGAGTCTTATTCCTTCCTTCTCTTCCAAAGATATCTACATAACTCTCGGTTCTCCATGGGTACCCTGTGAGATCATCGATGATTATATTAGGTATCTGATCTTCAAAGAGTGTGAATTCGATTTTGATGTGGCAAATACAATAAATACCAGACACGATGATCTCTCTGGTACCTGGAAGATAGAGAATAAGAGTCTACCTAGAAAGAGTAAATATCAAGGGCAGTTCAGGAGCTTCTTGTTTGAAAGCTTCGGAACATCTAGGATGGATGCTCTTACTCTGCTGGAGAACACTCTCAATATGAAGACCATAAAAATTGTAGACAAAATGGAGGACCCTTCAGACGTTAGGAAGGAGATCTCCATTATGAACAGAAATGAGACATTAAATTAAAGATTCTGGAGAAGCAAGAAAAACTTATAAAAGAGTTCAAAGATTGGGTTTGGCAAGATGAAAAGAGAATAAACACTCTAATATCTAGCTACAAAGAAACCAACGCCTATGGTTTTTGCGTCAAGAAACACTACGATGGCTTCCGTCTGAAAAATCCAGGCCTTAATCTAAATGTCAATCTTTATCAGCATCAGAGAGATGCTGTCAAGAGAATAATATCTACTCCCAACACGCTCTTTCTCGATGAAGCTCATAACTATAAGAATATCTCTTATAGGTCAAGGATCACGGGAGTTCTGGGTTCAGGTGGAATAGGATGCGAGAGGGAAGACGGAATGCTGGATAAGGTCCAATGTATCCAGAGAAACAATAACGTTTGAAATGTAAGGTAAAACGGATCTGTTATTCTATCTCAAGAATCTTTTTTACTTTCTCTAATGTAAGTTTAGTTCCTTTTGCAATCTTTTCTGGAGAAATCCCTTCAGTGTACATGAACTTTATGTCTGAAATACGATTCTCTTCTGTAAACTTATCAACAAGCTTCTGCTCCTCAATACACATCTTTCTTACCTCCTCTTCTGTAAATACTTCCTTTCTTCTCTTCTCAATGTCTTTGTTCTTCAACTCTACATTTTCCAGGAACCAAGAGGTCGTGGAATATGTCGCCAAGTGTATCTTTACGTTCAGAGAGCCTTTCTGTGTTCAAGAATATAATAACACCATCGGCCTCCTCGGGAAAGATTTCTTCATTCATTTCTCTATCATGGTAGTCTGGCTTCATAGAGTATCTTATAGCTTCCAAATCTCTAAATCCGTCCCATATCTTATACTCTTCTTCTGATCCTTTGATCTTCAGAAGAACAAATAGGTAGCATTTTCTTCCTTTTGCCTTTTTGAGTTGGAGATGCCTTAAGTCATCCCATCGGGAAAACTTCACTTCTTCTATCTTCTCGTTCCAGTTCTGCATCTCTACCCAGATGCTTTCTCCATCAATCATCACAATCACCATGTCAGTAATGCGTCCCCTTCCTTTGTCATGGGCTGAATACTATTGTATTGTCAGGATCTTGATAGACTTCACTCCGGGGATGTAGTGTCGGATGATGGTCTCAAGAACATTCTTCGTCTCAGGCGTAAGGTCGCCGAAGAACCTGTTGAACTTGACGTCGGAGGAAAGGGAGAGTCTTCTTATTTCTTCCAGTATTTTTGGATCAATATCTTTGTCCATATTTTTCTCCTTATACCTCTATTACGCGTAAATAGCTGATTTTGTCGAAAAACTAGGAATTAATAGGCAGTATGTCTTTTATATATGAATCTTAATAATTATTTATGAGGTATCAGGGAAACAAAAAACCATGACAATAGTCATGGCGAGATAAGATGGAATAATGATTAATCAGAACTCGTCATCATCATCTTCTTCTTCTTCATATTCTTCATCACCTTCCCAGATGTTAACCTGTTCAACTCCCGTTGCGTAGTCATTGAAGATAATCTCGTAGTACATGTGATCCTCATTACTGTAATAGGTGAGGCCAAGACCTGAAGATACACACTCTGCTTGATAGCAATCCCAAAGAATGTCATCAACAGCATAACTTAATAATAACTCATCCACTTTCCCGTCAGATTCCATCATATCATGTATGACGCTTTCGATTCTGTAGCAGATGTTTTCTTCGTCTGTATCAATATTGCCTTCTGCCTTTTCCATTTCCTCATAGCTTATCATTTCATTTCTATCCATGGCTTTCTCCTTAATTTCTACTTTTCTTTAGTGTAGAGTAGCAGGAGAAACAAATACTTGGTTTTTTTTCTTCTAATCCTTTTATATTAAAGGTATGAGATGTTAGTTTTTTTGATATTAACAATGATTAATAAAAATAAAACAAAATAATAGTTGACAACAATAGGTTCATTAATTAGGATTAAGGAAGATAAAACAGTTAAGTGAGATTTTTTATTTTATGTTATTTTTGTTGTCATCGTGTGTGGCGGCGAAAAGGAGATCTTATGTTTGTATTTATATCTAATGTCGCTTTGATGTGATTGTTAATCGAATTTGATTTATTGATTTTTATGTCTGTCTACTCCCCAATTATGGGTGGGGTTGATTTGTGTTGGATTATTTTAGTCTTTTATGGAGGAAAATATGGGTAAGTATGATTTAGATTCTCTGGCAATGGATGCAAGAAAAGACAATAAGGCATTTAGGGCTCTATTAGAAGCGTCAGAGTATATTATCGAGAGGGAAGTTAAGAGATTTGCCACTGGTTATAATTCATGTCATTATGATGAATACCAGTCTGAAGCTATTTCATCACTTTATAATAACCTCTTTAAATTTAACCCGGAAAAGGGTGCCTTCTCTTCCTATATTACTAGATGCATAGACCAAGCAATTCTTGACTATATAAGAGAAAAGCAGGATGTAATGAGTATTGGCTCCACAAAACTCAATGAAATCAAAAGCCTCAATAAAGCAAGAGCTAGGATCAAAGAAGAAGGCCTTGATGATACTGATGACAACCTAATGAAGTATTCAGGCATAAACTCAAAAAAGACACTTGAAACTGTAAAGTGGGCTGAGAGAGTCAACGGAACTTTATCACTAGACAACATGCTTAATGATAATGACGACTCTTCTTTCTTGGACTTTGCCGGAGAAGACTCATTTGAAGACATTGTGTATAAAGAAGAAGAGTTCAGAGCACTCTATAGAGCCATCTCAAATCTCAGTAGAGAAGAGAGAAATATCATCGTATATTCTTATGGACTCTTTGGAAACGAGCAGATGACTAACAAAGAGATGGCAAAGATATTGAAAGTATCAGAAAACACAATCGTCAATAGAAAGAACGCCATCAAGGCTAAAATAAGAATTATGATGGAGTCTTGGGCTGCTTAAAACTGATTAAACTATTTAAAACATGTAGACCCCTTCTTTTGCGAATGATAAACTAAACTAAATCTGGAGGTTGCATTTGAAACTAAAGGAAATTACTGATGATATTATTACCGGTGTCCTGACGCGGCGTGTAGTATATGATGGAGAGAATAATGATCCTTCCTTACAGGAGGGTAAGATTCTCGTTCCAAAGGCTATAAATGATGGGCTTATTGATCACTCTCTTTTACAAAAAGTAAAGCTAAATAGGGAAGTGAAAGAAAAGTTCTATACAAAAATGGGCGACGTAATAATGAAGCTCTCTACTCCCTATGACAGCTGCACTATAGATAGAGAAGAAGACGAGGGCCTTATTGTTCCTTCTTTTTCTGTGATCATAAGGGGGATAGATGGGAAATATAATCCATATTTTATTATGGCCTTCCTCTCTTCAAAGTATGCTTGGAACCAGATTGAGAGACTTAGAAGTGGAAGAGTTATGACTATCTTAAGTAATGAGTCTGTAGCTGAATTGGAGATTCCTGAATTCAGTGAACCGGAAATAAAGAGAATAAGCGATAGATATAAAAACTACCTGAAGTTCAAGAGGTTATCTTCCGAGATAATGGAATTGGAAAAAGAGAGAAATGATGTATTGTTCTTCTCTAAGGAGGCGTCGGTATGACATTGGATAGAAACATCAACCACTCTTTTTCGGAAATAGAATCTCTTTTTGAAAAAGCTATGCAGCTTAATAATCATATTAGATCCCATGAGTGTTGCGGCCTGGATGAAGTAGGTAAGCTCATCGTCTATCTCTTCTTTGTTTATCTTACAAGCGAAGATAAGAATAAAGAAGAAGGCGAGAATAGAATAGATATTGCCAATGGCCTGGGTTATAAAGAGTTGACAGAGCTTGCTTATAGAGCCAGATGGATAGAGAAGAATTGTGGAATGGAAGAGTATGAGATATTCTCATTTATCAGTTCCCTTCGTGATAAACTCAGCCTTAATCTAAAGGAGGAACTAAGTAGAGGATTTGAAGCATCCACTTCTTCTTTCTTCTCTTCTTGTGGCTTTGAGATAGAAGTTGATGAGATATATGATCTCTTGGCTTTTATCTGGAGAAGAAATATTTCAAGGCATTATACAAATGACGAAGTCAAGCTTTCTCAATCTATTCTATCTATAACCAATGGTGATTATATTCTCGTTGAGTCCAAAACTCTTCCTGGCCTCTTCATGTCTATTGGTAAAGATAAAGAGTGTGATGTTCTGTTTTCAATTGATGACATCTATGAAAGAACTCTCTCAAAGATGCTTCTGATAATGACAGTTTCGAAAGATAAACTAAATAGATGTAGGTTTATTGGGCAAATAACAGGGGAAGAAAGCTTAAAAAACAAAAATAACAACGGGTTAGAGTATCCCAATAAAGTATTATCTTTCTCCGTTCTTAATGTAGGAATGAGAGCAATCCGTGAATCCAACTATTCTCTGGGTGAAGGTTTTTCAATAATTAAGACCTTGATTGAAAGAGGCGCTAAGACTCTATTCTTCGTATCCGCCTCTTTATTGTCTTTTGGTAAGGGACTGGCAAACAAGATTAGAAAAGAGGTCTTCAATATTGATTCTTCTCTCTCTGTTCTTTCTTTTGATAGAAGGTTCTCCAATATTATTTCCATTGATGGAAGCAATAAGAGAGAAGAAGTATTGATGCTTAATCTTGATGAAGTCGATATTGTCTTTGATGACGTTACTTGTTCTGAAATCGCAGCTTCTATTTCTGGAGACGAAGAAAACGCAGGAGATCTAAAAGGTAGGGCAATACGAATAAAGAGAGATACAATAGAAAAAGACGACTACATGCTCTATCCTCCATACTTTATTAAGAAAGAGGTTGGAGAAATAAGAGGACTCTCTGAGATCGATGATAAGCTTGATGAGAAATATAGAGAACTTTCCGTTCTTTGTAGAATGATGCGTAAATAAACAATTTTATATGCATCGGTTTATTTCTTTAAACGAAATTGAAGGGGTAGTCACAGGTCATATGTGACTGCCCCTATTAAATTCAGCATTATTATCCACCCTCGATATTGGCTTATTTCAGATTGTCCACCAATGTGACAAGAAAAAGATGCCAAGACCTCGTCCTGGCATTTTATGTAGAGTATCAGATTGCTTTTCTGTATTTTGATGGGGTAAAGAATACTAGTCGTTTTATCTAATGATATGATTTTCAATGGACTGTATGTGATTAGCCACAACAGTCCGTTGTCATTTCTAATAGATGACTATCTCTTCATGTGTTCAAGTTTCACAACGTAGCCTGAGAAAGAGTAATTAATATTGTTTAATTTCATCATAAACTTTAAATCATCATAATTTCCGTTAGGAATATACAGTTCATCTTCTGAAATAAGAGCAAGATCTGAATCTGTGTGTATTGCGAGATGAAGAAGAAATACGCTATGCATCAACTCTTCTTCAGCCTCGATTATAATCTTGTTTTTTGTCACTTTCTTAAGAGCCATGTAAGGTAGATAGTCTTCAATCTCTTCCCAGGAATTGAAGCTTTCTTCGTCTCCCATGAAAAGAGTATAAAGCTGAGGATATTGAATCTCATTACATGCCTTATACCAAGGAAGAAGCGCCTCATAAAGAGAAGAAAGTGATGAAGGCTTTTCTTCTAATAGAGAAGATGCGAGTTTGTCAAAAGATTCATTTACTCTAGTTAGTTCAAATCTAATCATATATTACTCCTTATCTCTCTATAGAGTGAAAAATAGAAACACAAAAGCGTTTTATTTATAATAAAAAACTAAATTTCTATTATTTTTAAAGAATTTTAAATGTTTATAAAAAATAAAACAAAAAACTATTGACACTTTTTATTCTTTCCTTTATTGTATAGTCACAATAAGAAATAGGTTCAGAGCTGAGATACTCGGGAGACCTATCAGAGAATACAAGAAGGCTTCCTTCTTTCACCACAAAAATAGCATTCATTTTTTATCGATCCTTATTTGAGAGTCCAAAGAGACCGGGGAGAAGCATTACATGACAAATATCCATCTATCAAATACCCCCGGTCCAGAGTGCTCCCTGCTGAGCCTGGCACCGTAGTCGGAGAAAGATCACACAAGAGTTTTCGGGTCGCAAATCGCGACGAAACGATGACGAATCAGTTCGCCATGGACCAGCTACAGCGTAAGGAGAAGAAAAATGAGGGAAATGGATATCAACCAGTTGGCAGTTATTGCCAAGAACGGCGACATGAGGGCTTTTGAAGAACTCATGAATAGGATGGAGGGGGCCGTCAACGCTATTGTCAAGAATTATGCCGTAGGAAAGGGTGCGGCCTACAGGGATGACTACAGACAGGAGTGTTACTGCGGTCTCTGGGAGTGCCTTGGAAAATATGATGAAGGTAAGGGGGCCTTCGTAAGCTATGCCATTTATGCCATGAGGGCCAAGGTCCTGGACTACATCAGAAATAGACAGAACCTTGTCACAATCGGCACAAACATGCTCTCTAACGTGAATAGGGTGAGAGCTGCACTTGAGACCATAAGGGAGAATGGCCTCGAGGAGAGCATTGAGAATATTTCTCTTCTCTCAGGCATCGAATCCCATAGAACAGTGGAGACTGCACTCTGGGCAATGGTGGTGGAGAACTCCGAAAGCCTAGATAGGGAAGTCAAGGAAGGTGAGGAGACCACATTCTCCTACTTTCTTGAAGGAGACGAGGAACTGGAAGAGGCGTTACTGGAGCGCGAAGAGGAAAGGGCCCTGTTTTGTGTAATAGCATCCCTTCCAAAAAGGGACCGCTACATCGCCCTCCATTCCTACGGCATCTTCGGGAAGGAAGAGATGTCGAACAATGAGATTGCGAATAGACTAGGGTGTACTCCCAACACTGTAGTCAACCGCAAAAATGCCATAACGGCGAGAATAAGGGAGGCCCTGATGGAATGGGCCTCCTAATGGGTTTGTTTCTATTTGAAAGATAGAGATCAGACTCGGGAGAGCTTTTTTCTTTTGAATAATACTCTTCACTATTCAACCTATCATTTCTTTTAATACAAATCATCGACTCTTAGTGTGATCAATTCATCGTCTTTAGATTCCGAAGTAATTCTTTTTGAGAGTTTCACTTCTCCTTTGGTGATCATGTCATTGATGGTGTCACCATAAGAGAAGTTTTTTTTGTTCCTCAATTCATCAAGTATTTCAAACACTCTTTCTTTTACTCCTTCTTCTGCCTTTAATTCTTTCTTTGACAAGTGGTATGAGAAGATATCCCACAACTCTTGGTTTGAGTAAGAAGAGAAGAGGAGAGAGTAGGGAATTGAAGAGAGAAGGCCAGGGTTACGCTTTGTGATATCAGAGTATGATTCCTGACTGAGAGAGAGTATTACAACAAGCTCACCTTTATGTTTTTCCATCATATTGATGATGTTTTCGAGAATGATGCACTCTCTATCCTTTACTCTCTCATCAAGACTCTGTCCCTGCCAGTTGATGAATAGCATCCCGCCTCTTGATCTATTAAAGAGCTTATTGACGGTGTCTATGGATTTTGCTGGTGATTTTGATTCCAAGTGTGCTTTATTTACAAACTGTATATTGTCAGCAGAGTCATTTTTAAAGATAATTCCTTCTTTTTCAAGAATTTCAGAGTACAGCCTTGCAACAGTTTCTTTACCCGTTCCTCTGTCTCCTATGAAGACCATGTTAAGTGACGGGATATCTGTCAAAATTCTATTATTAGGTCTCTGGAATATATTCAAAGCAGGGCAGTAATTAGACTTAAAGCCTCTAAGTTTCCTCTCCTCCAAGAGAGCGGAGTAGGAGATGATGGATTCTATCAAATCCTTAGCTCTTTCCCCGTGAGGAAGCTCTGAGAGTTTTTCCATTGGACTTTTTTCCTCAGTATAATCTGTATTATTGGATGCTTTATCGTATATGGAACATAAATCCTGATATGAGAAGTATTTTTTACTGGATTCTCTCATAAGAGAATTCATATCTCCTTTAAGAGAGTCAATACTTCTCTCTCTTTCCAGTATTGTTATTGCTTCCTCTTTTGTAAAACCTGGATCTTGAATTAGCTTAAGAGGAATATCCCTATATTCATCTGTCAAAGCCTTGACTAGTCTCTCATCATAGTAAGAGCTTTCAATGATAATAAGGTTTTCATTGTTTGAATCCATGATATCTAAAAAATCATCGAAATCATCTCTGTTTTTGAAGATGCTTTCATCTTCCAGAGATAATACTATTACACCGCCCTTAATTACTTCTGTTGTCCTTTTGAAGATATCCAGTGAAATTGGATAGTCTTCATTATTCTTGTTTGTGATCTCTACATAGCCGTAATATGAAGAGAAGAGGCGGTTATTATCAAAAAGAGTCTTTAATAGAGTCTTTCTCATGACTGTTCTTCTTTCATTACTCAGGGAAAGAAGGTAGTAATTAGATTTATTCTGTTTGTAACGAGGATGTTCTTTGCTTTCTTTTTCTATTCTTTCTATCTCTTTTTCCAGTGAAATAGGGTATGAAAAATAAGAATGATCATGACTCATGTAGGTATTGGTCATTGGAATTTTTTCAATGGAAAGACCGTCAAGGTTTTTTGTTGCAGCATCGGAGGATCCTACATAGAGCATATGCTGGCTTCTTTCTGAACGGTTTACAAGAGAAAAGAAGGAGAAGGGAGAAACTTCGTTGATGCCGCTTTCATCTAGTTTTAGTTCAAGAGAGTCAGTTATATGATCAATGAAAAACTCGAGACTTCTTTTGTTGCATGATGCTACCATGCATATCTTTTCATTGTCTTCATCGCCATATGCAACATATCCTTTATCATCCAGGAGAAATGAAGGGTCGTATGCTTCTTCCTTTATGATGGATAGAATGGTGTCTATGTGGTTTTTTCTTAAACTATCTCCGATTTTGAAACACATTTTGTAGTACATAAGTCTTTTCCTTCTACTATTAGATAGGACGGAAATGGGATAAGAACAAAACAAAAAGGCTACCTTTTTTTGTAGCCAGAGTATCTTTGTTTCTTTGTCATTCGAAGTATTCAAGAGACGTAAAGTTGAAGACTTCAACTTTATTAGTGGTGTCCATAATAGAATTAAAGAATTCTTTCCATTTCTCCATTGGTACATTATTTCTTAGGAGAGAGTTAAGAGTTTTGACGAACTTCCACTCGCTTTCCTTGATTCGCTCTTCCTCCACATCCCCTATACCCATATAATCTGCTTCATCTGTGTTTGAGATAAACATAGAAGAAAAGAAGCCTGGAATATTATTCTTCTTTGCAAAGGTGGAGGCATTACACCATATTCCTATGAATCGTTTTGCTTTGATCTTATCTTTATTTAAGGATGAGACAGTGTAATCAAAATGAGGGGAGAAGCAGCCTTCTTCCGAGCCATGTCCACAGATAATAAGTGTATCTTCTTCGCTCTCTATAGCCTCATCTACCTCTTTATTCTCTTCTTTTGAGAAATCGATGGAGAGCTGGAACCACTCATAGCTTTCGCTTCTATTTAAGTATCTTTCATCAAGTGTCAGCTCGATTATTTTGGCGTCCAAGCCTTCCCAGATTCCTCTGAGAAGGTATGTATCGCTGTCACTGAAATTAGAGTATATAACTGTCATCTACTCCTCTTATACTTCATTCTCTATTATTGTGTCAGCTATGCCGTATTTAATAGCTTCTTCTGCATTCATGTATCTATCGTTTTCGATATCTTTCTCTATTTGCTTTAAACTCTTTCCTGTATGCTTTGAGAGTATTTTTGCTATTGTCTTTCTTGTTTGTGAAAGGTCTTTGGCCAGTGTCGATATCTCTGTTTCTTTTCCTCCGATACCCTCTGGAATAAGGGGCTGATGAATCATTACTTTCGTATGGGGAAGTAATGATCTCTTGTCGCCTGAAGCGAGAATAAGAGAAGCCATAGAGGCTGCAAGTCCCATAGCTATTGTATGGACAGGAGCTTTAATAAATCTAATTGTATCGTAGATGGCTAGGCCTGAAGAGACGCTTCCTCCGGGAGAGTTGATGTATAGAGATATCTCTTTTTCGTTATCGACGCTATTGAGATACAACAACTGGGCTATGACGGTGTCTGAAATATTGTCGTCTATTACTCCGTTGAGAAAAATGATTCTATCTTTTAAGAGAAGTGAGAAGATATCATATTGATAATCTCTTCCTTCCTCGTTCTTTATTACATATGGCATTGTTCTCATACTTCCTCCTTATGCTGAGAATCCCATGACTCTGGTCTTTCTATCATTTGAATATTCTTCTGGCATTACAAAGTCTTCTTCGCTTAGTGTCATCAGCTCCGTGTCCGATATGGATTCGATGAGAGAGCCTGATAACCTCAAGGCTTTTTTCATCGTCGCCTTTTCAAATAGATTCCTGACGAATCTTCCGTTTCCAAAGTCTTTTTTTAGAGAGGCGACCTTGAATATCTCTCTGGCCTTCCACTCTGCGTCTTCTGTAAGAGTGTAGTTGTTGTTTTCTGCCATGAGCTTCAAGATTTCCAGTAGCTCGGAGTCGGAGTAATCGGGGAAATGAACATGGAATGGGATTCTGCTGCGTAGCCCCGGATTTTGGCAGAGAAACTCTTTCATCTCTTTTTCGTATCCAGCAAAGATGACGATAGTATTTTCTCTCATATTCTCCATCATCTGAACTATAGTGTTTATAGCTTCCTGTCCATAGAGCTTGTCGTGGCCATCCACCAGAGAGTAGGCTTCATCTATAAAGAGAACGGAGCCTTCTGCCATTTTAAACACACTCTCTACTTGTTTTGCCGTCCAGCCTACATACTTTCCTATCAAGTCTTTTCTTCCCACTTCTATTAGTTCTCCTTTTGAGAGAACTCCGTTGTCTTTCATAATCTGGGCAAAAAGACGTGCTACAGTTGTCTTGGCTGTTCCTGGAGCGCCATAGAAGACCATATGGCGGGAAGGGGAAGAGGGTTTGAGATTTCTCTTTTTCAAAAGTGACTCCATATTGTAATAGGCAATAGCTTCATCGACTACATCCTTTGCCTTATCTAGTCCAATAAGACTATGTAATTCTTTATAAGCATTGCCTTTCGGCTTATTCTTACTTGTCATGTGGATATTTGACATGAAAGAGCTGTAAGCGGGGAATGCTTCCTTTTTTCTCCCTTCTTTCCAAGTGTCGTAGATAGAAGTAAGGTTTGAGTAATGATAACCTTCGCCTGGAACTACTTTATCTAGTAAACTCTCTATATTCTCTATGCCGTCTTTCTTTGCAAGAAGCTGTAAATAATCTTTGGCGCAATCGTCAAAGACCAAGTTTTCTTTGAGAATGATAAAGTTCATTTTGTCTGCAAGTTTTCTTATTGCATTTAAAGATTTCTCTTTTTCGTTATCCAGCTCAATGATTGTAAGGACATTATCTCGATGTATGTTGGCTTTTACCATGATTTCATCAAGTTCTTCGGAGTCGATAGAATTAAAGATCTCCTCATTTTCATCTTCTTCCTTATTGCAAGAGATAATGACTGTACCTCCGTCACCTCTTGTGTATAGTCTATCTGCAATTGTCCCTGATTCCTTGAATCTACTAGAGAAAATATTTTGAAGTGGATTAAGAGAGAGGATAGATACTCTTCTGCTCTTGAGCCTCTTTGCTTTATAGAGGGAGGAGAGAAGCTGCCTTCGCATCTCTAGTCTTAAATCCTCATTTTCTGATGCGATGATATAGTGGACAGGATGGCATATAAACTCTTTGGGAGCAGATGGAGAGAAGATTCTCTCTTTCTCTTCTTCAATAGAATTGAAGACCAAGGAAGAGCCTAAGTCCTCTTCAATCATCTCTTCATTAAAATCCTTCTGTATCATGCAGTATCTTTTGTCTCCAACTGAAT
>JALFCJ010000242.1 GCA_022771185.1 Spirochaetales bacterium
TGGAAATACCCGTTCCCATCCCGAACACGGAAGTAAAACGCTCTCGCGCCGATGGTACTGCGGCTCGTCCGCGGGAGAGTAGGTCGCTGCCAGCTTTTTTTATTGACTTTCCATCCACTCTTTGAGTGGATTTTTTTCTTCCTATTGACCCTTATTACAACTATTGCCACAATCTTCTTATGAGTTTTACTTCTTCTATTGCTTTAATTATTACTGTAATTCTAGTTTATTATATATTAGTTCAGGTTTATTGTATTCTTTTGAGAATTACTGGTATGACAAAAGAGAAAGCTTCGTTCCAATCTATTTCTCTTTTTACAAATGCTGGTTTCACTACAGCAGAATCTGAGATTATCACTGGAGATAAAAGTCGAAGAACAATTGCTAAATCTGCAATGATGACTGGATACTTTTTTTCTGTAGTAATTGTATCTCTTGTCATAAACATGTTCCTATCTATTGATTTTTCTCACATTGATAAGTTTATTACCGTATTTCTTGCATCCTTCGGAGGTCTTATTCTATTCTTTGTTGTTCTCAATATTCCTAAAGTCAAAAAAGGATTAGACAACCTGATTGAGAGACTTACCGTAAGAGTATTTAAACATGCAGCAAAGGAAAACTATATTTCTGTCCTAGATTCTTATGGTACTGATGATGCTGTCTGTAAAGTTTTTTTATACAAACTTCCTGATATAATGAAGGGAAAGAAGCTTTCTGATACTGATTTAAAGAGAATATATAATCTTAATGTTTTGATGTTTGAAAGAAATGGGCAGGTAAGACATGTAACTGCTGATACTATTTTTTCTGATAACGACATTCTTCTTGTTTTTGGGCCACTTGAGGCAATAAAGCATGTGTTTATTCTTCATGATTTATCGCAATATAAAATGGAGAATGGGAATAAAATATATTCGCCTTTAAATGAGATCTCTGTCATTGATAACTATGACTACCAAGTTCTATGTGAAATTAAACTAAATATTGTTCCTGATGTCATAAAGGGGAAAACACTTGTCTCCAGCCATATTAAGGATTTCTTTAATATCAACATAATGATGATATCAAGAGAAGGTGGTCCGATTCGACTAAATAAGGATTCAGTTCTCAAAGAGGGTGATAAAGTAATACTCTTTGGTCCTTATGAGAATATCCAGTCCCTTTTCGGTGAACGTAGGGTTGTAAATGACAAGAAGATTATTTAACCTTTTATTGTTATATGTGTCCTGAATAGTATTACTCTGTCCAGGACATTTTTTTCGTTCAGAAAAATAACAGAATCTATTATATATCTCTACTCATAATTCTTTATTTGATTTATAGTTGATGAGGTAAAAAAAGATGATTAAGAGTAATGAAAATATAAGAAACATTGCAATTATTGCACATGTAGATCATGGTAAGACAACACTTGTAGATGCCCTCTTCAGACAAAGTGGTCTTGCCTTAAAAGATATTGACCAGGATAGAATTATGGATAGTGGTGATATCGAAAGGGAGAGAGGTATCACAATCAGTGCAAAGAACTGTGCAATCCATTGGAAGGGTGTAAAGATTAATATTATTGATACTCCGGGCCATGCAGACTTTGGCGGAGAAGTTGAAAGAGGACTTTCAATGGTTGATGGTGTAGTTCTTCTTGTTGATAGTGCAGAGGGGCCACTTCCTCAGACTAGATTTGTACTAGAGAAAGCTCTGGCAAAGAGCCTTCCTGTCATTGTTGTAATCAACAAGATAGATAGAATTGATGCTAGACCTGAGGAAGTATTGGATGAGGTCTATGATTTGCTTCTTGAGCTTTCTAACGACGAATCAATGCTTGATGTGCCTGTTTTCTATGCTAATGGTAGAGACGGTAAATGTGGTCTTTCTCCTGATAGTGTAGGCGAGAACATGTATCCATTGTTGGATGCAATTCTCGAATATATTCCTGCCCCTGTTTACGATGACGAAGAACCATTTCAGATGTTGGTTTCTGATCTATCTTATTCAGACTTTCTTGGACGTCTGGCTGTAGGTAAAGTAATCAACGGAACAGCTAACACGAATGACTCTTTAATCTGTATCAAAGAGGATAGAAATGAGACATTGAGAGTAACCAGACTCCAGTCTTATGATGGTCCTACCTTTAGAGAAACTACAGATGTAGAACCTGGAGATATCATAGTACTAAGTGGTGTAAATGATGTATCTATCGGCGATACAATCTGTACAAAAGAAGAGATCAAGGCTCTACCTAGAATCAAGGTTGACGAGCCTACAGTTTCTATGATGTTCTGTCAGAATACTTCTCCTTTGGCAGGGCAGGAAGGTAAAGCTGTAACTGGGGCAAAGATCTGGGAAAGACTAGAGAAGGAGGCACTAAAAAACGTCTCTATTCGCATCGAAAAGAATCCAGATGATACTTTTACTGTCAAAGGCCGAGGAGAGTTCCAGATGGCCATTATTGTTGAGGAGATGAGACGTGACGGTTTTGAGCTCAGTGTCGGTAGACCACATATCATCTTCAAGAAAGATGAGAATGGAAACAAGACAGAGCCAATTGAGTATGTATACATAGATTGCCCTGAAGAATTCTCTGGTACCGTTATGGATAAACTCGGTAGACGTAAGGGTGTTATGCTAGATATGCAATATGTCCATGGTAATAGAGTCAAGATTCAGTTCGAAGTACCTGCAAGAGGACTAATCGGTTATAGAGATGAGTTTTTGACTGATACTAGGGGTCTTGGAATCATGAACACACTTGTCAAAGGATATGAACCGTATAGAGGTGATTTCCCTGATAGACAGACAGGTTCTCTTGTTTGTGATAGAGCTGGTACCGCAGTTGCATATGGTATTTGGGAACTTGAAGATAGAGGTAAATTCTTTATTGTTCCAGGTGATCCTGTCTATGAAGGTGAAGTAGTAGGTGAAAGAAATAAAGAACTTGATCTTCTTCTAAATCCTACAAGAACAAAGAAACTCACTAACCTTCGTGCTGCAGGTAAAGATGAAGCAGTTTCTCTTACACCAGTTGTAAAGCCTTCTTTGGAACAAGCAATACAGTTCATAAAAGATGACGAATTGGTTGAGGTTACACCTAAATCAATTAGAATGAGAAAGAAGATTTTGGACTCTCAGCAACGAAAGATATACAACAATAGAGGTGAAATACCTCAGTATCTACTCTAGTTATGACGGCTCTTATTTATAGGAGCCGTTTATAAATATATAACATTTAAGAATTCTAATATTCTAATAATCTGAATATATATTAAAATCATATTTTTATATATATTATAATTATATAAAACTATATTAAATCTATTTGCTATTATATAAAATAAAATTAATTATTATAGTAATAATATTTATCTACTATAGGTTGTTAGTATTTTATTATACTAGTTGCTGTGTTTAAGTATTTATTTGATCTTTTATATTATATGTATAAATGCTTCAAGTCTTGAATCGTGTATCCAGAATAAAGAAACTAACTTATTTGGGAATAAACTACATACGCATATTAAGATGCGGAAATATTAATTGGATTATTCTATATATCTAGGATTATCAAGAAAAGAAATTATAAATAGCAGAATTCATATAAAAATGTTGATATAAACAAAGAAGTGTTAGCGGTGTGTAAAAACAGAAGATTGCAATGGATGTATAAATGAAATATTCATGGAGTATTAGAAGGTATTGTTTTATTATAAGTTTTATGGAGGATACATATAATGGTTTTACATAATTCTTATTGTCAAAGTAAAGAGACATATAAATAAGGAAAAAGTTGTATAGCATAACAGAATTGTAATCGACGAAAACAACAGGAGAACCATGAAATTCAGCTATATCAAATATCTATCAAAATATTCCTTCATTGTGAAGCGTCTGGCTTTAACAAAGATGCTATATCGCCAATTTCGCTTATTATGTACGATAAATTAAGTGACTACGAAGCGATTGTGAATAAATTGAGAAGTGAATCAGTATGTCCAAGTCTTGCGTGATAAAGGAACTCTTCCAATGAAGATGGAAAATAAAGAAGAAGAAGGTAGAACTCATTAGCCATGCTATGATTGCGATCTCTGCATTTGTCATAGATGTCTTACATGAATAATGGTGATAAAGCATAATGAATTATGCTTTAGGGGCATAGTCTACTTTTTTGAAAGGGTAAGGAATGTATTCCTTCTTTGGTAAAAGTAAGAGAAAATCATTTTCGAATCAATGATTGAACATGATATGAATTAACTTATCAACAAACTATTTTGAATAACAATAGATTGGATGAATCAATTTATTCTATAAGATGTTTTAAGCATTCTATTAAAATGCTGAAGAAGTTTGATCATAATGTAGATCGCTGAAAAAGTATGAATGAATTAGTATTAAAACAATTATTAAATCTATATATGTTATATATGGATTGCAAGAATGATTTAAATAGTAACTAATATAAATTATTTAATATTAAATGTTAAACTTAGTAAAAACTATTATAATTATATTAAATATATACAGCTTAAATATAAAACCTCGATTTAAATTTAGCTACAAGTATATAAGCAATATAAAATTTAATTGTTTTTTTATAGGTTGAGTATAAAACTAATAGGTAATTACTGAGAATGTATAATAATATATAGTGTTTGGATATATTATTATATTAAAATCCATATAACTACAAGAAAGAATTAAATAGATATATTATGAAAAAAATATCTGGTTTATTTCTTCTACATATATTCGAAATAAATAGCAATACATGTCTATTGTTGAATATATTCAGTTTTTATATTTTAATTGTATTGTTTATATGATAATTTTCTATATTACTTAATAAGTTCTTATAAAAATCAAATTAAATATAAATATATGAATTGTTAAATAATAAATATAATATTATTGGATATGATATAAATATAAAAAAGAAAAAATATTAAAAATATATAAAATGAAAATATATTCTATATAAACTAGTATTAATATTAAAAACCAATTGTATGAAAAGATCGCTTATTATAACTAAACACTCCTGTTTAATTATTTTTTTTGTATATAAATAATTGATTTTAGATATATAATAATATAAATAATATATGTAAAATATATTTCTATTATATAATATATCTATAAAATCATTAGAAAATACTATTCATTATGTAATATTCATATATATCTGTTATATAATAAATGTTAAAAATATATAAAAGTTATAGATATTATTATAAAATAATATTTTAAAATATAAAATAACCATATTTATAATATTTTAAATCGTATTAAATTGTATTTAATATATATAAATATTATTATATTTGTTTTAGTATAATATGATATATTATATAATTATTTTTATGTTTAATATAGAAATTATTAAATAATAGTTAGTTATTAATAAAAATATAATAAAAATAAATTTAAAACTGTATATAACTAATGATTATTATATAAAAACCTAATAACTTTATATTAGAAACCATAAATTCTTTAAGTTACTTATTTTTTATGTATATAAATTAAATGATATATATACATAGTAATATTCATATATAAACGATATATTAAATTTATATTTTATATAATATAAATATGTATTTGTATATATTAAATAATTAAAAGTTAATAATAATCAAATAATTACTATACAAAATTTCTTTGCTGTAATTTAATTTTATGTTTAAGTTTGTTGTGTATTTTATAAGTATTACAATGTTCTTATATTATTTCTTATTGTCTTTTATTCGTTTTTAATAAAAACATATATGATGCTGTTTATTAATTTATATTTTTAGTATGTAAAATAGGAATTATTATATATGTATTCTTTAGTTATTATAGAAAAATTATATAAAAAACTATATTTTTTTACATTCAAAATTATAAAAGTCATTATGTTTCAAATAAAAATTATAAAATATTACTTGTAATTTTATAATAACGATTATACAATACTTAAAAAATTGGGGTAAAGTAATGGCAAAATCTATTGCGTTTCATCTTCAGAAGGGTGGTGTAGGCAAGACAAGCGTCTGTGGTGCTTTGGCTTGTCAGTCCGCGTTATCTGGACATAAGACGTTGATGATTGATTGCGATCCACAGGGTAACTTATCTTCATGGTTCTTGAATGTTGCTCCCAAATTTGAGCTTTCAGATGTTCTCCAAGGAAAATGTTATTGGAATGACGCTATCGTTAAAGTTGACGATATTGAGGGTCTTTACATTCTTCCTACTTTCAGTATTGGAGGATCTTTGAAAAACTACAGTGAAACAAAGCTAAATGATGAACCATTTATCATTCAGGATTTAGTTGCTGAACTTGCTGGTACCTTTGAGCGTATTTTGCTCGATCTTTCTCCAGGACTAGGCAAGCTTGAGAGATCTGCGATCATTGCATGTGATGAAGTCATTACCCCGATTACAACAGAAATTTTCAGCCTTGATGGTTTTGAAATTTTTGTTGATGAACTTGTTAAACTCAAGAAGAACTATAAAGCTTCTGTAAAACATAACAAAATCATTATCAATTCATTTGATGAGAGAGTAAGACAGGCAAAAGAAATCTATAAAGAGGCTTGTGACTCTGGAAAATATGTCGTTTATAAAATTCCTGTGGATCCTTTATTCAGAAAGGCTCAGACCGCTCATAAAGTTCCACAGAAATATCGGGTAAATGGTCGAGGACTAAAGCCTGGAACTATAGAAGCTTTGTTCAAAATCAACAAATCTATTTGGAGCTGAGGGGTTGTAAGATGGCACTGAGAAAACAAGAAGAATCACTATTTGGAGAGAGCCTTGAAGGGCAGAAGGCCAAGCAGGTTTTTGGTTCTAAAGAAGCAAAGGAAAAGAAGATTTTAACTACTTTTTCCATTGAACCTTCATTTAAAGAGGAACTTGAGAATATATTCTCCGATATGGGGCTTGGCTGGGCTGCAGGTATTAGATTTGCTCTCAAAGAATTCTCTAAAAAATATGGTGATAATGATTGATTAGCATTAATTATCACATTTATTTTGTTTAAATCTTATCTTATATATTAGTAAAAACTTGTTAAAACGCGATGATTTCTATATTTGTTTTATATAGAAATCATTCATTTTTTATTCTTGTTCTTAAGCATTTCCAGGAAGGCTTTTGCACTGCTTATGTTATCTTTCAGTGTTTCTTCAGGAGTTTTTTCTTCGTTTTGAAAGAGAGTATTAGGTATTTCTTCAAGGAACCTTGAAGGAAGAGTTGTCTTCTCTTTTCCTTCTCTATCACGTCTTGTATCACTATAATTGATATAAAGTTTTTCTCTGGCTCTTGTTATAGCAACATAGAATAATCTTCTCTCTTCATCTATGTTTCTATTATCTTCTTCCAAGGCTCTCGCTGATGGAATTATATGGTCTTCAATGCCCGCTAGGAAAACTACTTTAAACTCTAGTCCTTTCGATGCATGCATAGTCATTAAACTGACCATACTTTTGTCATCATCGTTTTCGTCCCCAATTATTGAAACTGATCTTAAATAGTCTCTTAGAGTTGCATCTTTGTGTTCTTTTAGATATTTGGATAGCCTCTCTGAAAGGAACTGTATACCTCTCATTTTGAAGGCCACAGCCTTGTCTGATTCAGGGAATTCCTCTCTTACCATTGTCTCATAACAAGTGTCTTTGATAATTGTATCTATAAGGCGTTCTGGTGTATTTACCATATCTTTCCAACGATGAATCATCTTGATGAAATCTTGTAGGGCATTCCTTGTCGATTCCCTGAATTCCGGTGCTGCAGAAAGCTCTTCCAATGCGATGTGTAGAGTAGTGTTCTTTTCGTCTGCATATCGCCTCAGACGCTCTACTGTGGTCCTTCCTATTCCTCTTCGAGGTGTATTAATAATACGTAGCAGAGAGTTGTCATCATTCTCATTGACAAGGATTTTTAGAAAACAAAGCATGTCTCTTATTTCTTTTCTATCGAAAAAAGATGAACCGCCACTTACTCGAACAGGAATCTGTGATTCGACGAATGTGGTCTCAAGAGTATTCATAAGAGAGTTTGTTCTTACAAGTACTCCGAAATCTGAAAAATTATAGTGATGCTCCCTCATCAGTTTTCTGATGTGGGTTGCTATCCACATTGCCTCTTCCTCTCCTGTAGGATGACGCATTATTGAGATGCTTGCACCTTCTCCGCTCTCAGTCCAAAGCTTTTTTTCTTTTCGCTCTTTATTGTGGACAATAAGAGCATTAGCGGCAGATAGAATATTGCCTGTACTTCTATAGTTTCGTTCCAGCCTATATTCCTTTCTCTCAGGAAAGTCTTTTTCGAAGTTGACAATATTCTGATAATTCGCACCACGCCAAGAGTAAATAGATTGGTCATCATCACCGACTACAGCAATGTTTCGGTATTTGAAAGCAATCATGGATACAAGTTTATATTGGAGAAGGGAAGTGTCCTGAAACTCATCCACCATGATGTAGCGCCATCTTAGTTGTACTCTTTCAAGTATTTCCGGTTTCTTTTCGAAAATCTTTATAGGAAGGATGATCAAGTCGTCGAAGTCTACAACATTGTAGGCTTTTTGTGTCATAATCCATTCATCGTAAATCTCTCTGACAGCTGTTCCTTTTTCTGGAAGGGGAATTCTCTCTGTCTTGTACTGGGAGAAGAAATCTCGCAGTGAACGTGCATTATAGTCAGCCAGTTGATATCCAAGTGTGACTATGCAGTTCTTTATAAGGGATATATTGTCGTTCTCATCATAAAGTGTGAAGTCATTTCTGTATCCCAGATATTGGATATAACTTTTGAGTAATCCAAGGCCAAAAGAGTGGAAAGTTGTTGTAGTAAGCTTATCCAGCTTCTTACCTACTGTCTCCCTAACTCTGTCTGCCATTTCTTTTGCAGCCTTGTTTGTGAATGTGAGGGCAAGGATCTCGCTTTGGTCTATGCCTTTACTAAGCATATAGGCGATGCGATATGTAATCATTCTTGTCTTACCGCTTCCTGCTCCGGCGATAATCAACTCAGGCCCCTCGATCTGAGAGGCCGCCTTATACTGTTCTGGATTTAATAGTGAAGCTAAATCAAGTGACACCCGGCTAATATGGCAAAAAAGAAGAGAGAGGTCAATTGGGTTTTTGGAGATAAATCAAAAAGAAAAAAAATCTCATTTTATGGTTTAGTATGTAGAGGTCCTTATTATTTCTTTGTACTTAAAGAAAACTCCCTTCTCTTTTTGGCTTTTTAGGAGAAGGGAGAATTTGTGTCATATTTCTGCATCTATCTTTATGGCGTCAAAGGGGCACATTTCGTGGCAGCAGTAACAACGTATACATTTTGATGTGTCGATCTCAATGTGGTCTTTATCTAAAGTCAGTGCCTTTGCAGGGCAGACATCGACGCACTTCTTACATCGTCTGCACTTTTCCGCCAAGAACTCCGGTGCCTTTCTTTTTTCAGCCATCTTCCTATCAAAGAATCTTGTAAGGAATGGCAGGAGTAGAGAGTTTATTAGTCCTCTCTTTTTCTTCTCCACACGTCTAAAATCTTTAATCGTTTCTTTCGCTGGATCCAGGAGAGTATAAGTGGCATCAGTAGAGCCTTTCGCTTCTCTCTCAGCTTCCCTGAGAATAGGAATGTCCTTCGGGTCGTATCCCATAAGGATAGCTTCAGCCTTATCCAAGGCGAGAGCTGAGGAGGAGGCTAGTAAGAGACCTGTCTGGCGTAACGTTCCGTTTGCCGGTCCCGCTCCCTCCATTGAAATAATGGCGTCCATTACCGAGTACTCCGGCTCGTGTACGTGGAAGATGGATAGAAGGAGCTTGGCAAAGTTTTCTGGACTCCTGGCATAAAGATGCATTGGGCTCTTATTTAATCCAGGGATTGTCCCGAACATATTCTTCACAGCTCCTGTTGCATACATAAGCTGATGAGTCTTCATTTTACACACAGAGATGACCACATCTGCCTCTGTGAGGAATCTGCATTGTGGAGCTTTGACTTTATTCCAGAATACTGTAGGCTTCGCTCCGTCAAAGAAATCGACCCAAGTAGCGCCTGTCTCCTCTACAACATTCCATATACCGCAGCCTTCACCACGAAACTTGGGACCTGGCATACCCGGAGAATCACCACACCATACAGTCTCTGCGCCCCTCTCTTTGACTATTTCTATTACAGCCTTTACAACTATTGGATTGGTTGTAATATTCTTTTCCGCTTTTGAGTCTGAGAGGATATTGGGCTTGACCAGGACTTTCTTTCCTTTCACATCTGGAAAGTCTGTGTTTTCAAGAAGAGTGTATAAGCTCTTCTTGATATCTTCATATTCATATTTCCCACACTTCGTTATGGCTACTTTATTCTTCATGTTTTACCTTCTTTAACAGACAGAAATACATGGGCCCCCTCCCACCTGATTTATCAGGGAGGACCATGGCTCCATATTTTCTTTTCTCAGCCCAAGATGGAAGATCTTGGATTTCCTCCACTTCCATGGTATGGCGTTTAAAAAGCTTTTGGACAACCTCTTCATTCTCTCCAGGGTTAATGGAGCAAGTAGAGTAGAGGATATATCCATCATACTTGACAGCCATCAATGCAGAAGAGAGCATGGCATATTGTGAGATAGCAAGGCGCTTAGGTCTTGAAGGTGACCACTGGGAAAGATATTTCTCGTCATTGAGAACATGACGCTCAGAAGAGCAGGGTGCATCTAATAGTACAGCGTCATAAGCTTCTTTTTCATATAAGCCCCAGCTTTCTGCATTAAAGCCAGTTATTCTTATCTCAGGTCTTATGTCGTCTCTAAGGGAATACAATACCTTTCTTAGCCTCTCCCTTCTGTCGGGGGATCTATCGTTTGCTGTAAGAAACCCTGTCTTTCCTGTGGCTTTTGCCAGAACAAGGCTCTTTCCTCCGGGAGCGGCGCACATATCGAGGACAGTGGAACCTGAGGAGACGGGAAGAAGAGAAGCCGTGAGTAGGGAAGCTTCATCAAGCCAATATGGAGGGTTTGTCTCATCAATAGAGACCTGTGTGTCTTTTTCTTCTTTCAGGGCCTCTTTTAAGCTCTGCCATCTATCGCACCAGATTTCACCGTAGTATTCGTCAAATAACAATGAGGCGTCTTGTTTATTCTTCTTTTTTCCCATTTAGAACCATACTGTAATAAAAGTGCTGACAATTATGCCGACGATAATTCCCCACAAAACCTGAAGCTTTGTGTGGCCTACAAGAGTTTTGAAGTGCTCTTCATGAAAGGCTTCAGGAGAAAGCATTTCCTGTAGTAACTTCGACCACTGGTTTATGGTCTGGGCCTGTTTTCCTGTTTCAAGCCTAACGTTTATAGCATCGTTAAAGACTATAAAAGCAAAAAGGAGTGCAAAAACAAATTGCGTGGATCCATATCCATTTACCAAGCCGATGGAGTTTGCCAATGCAGCTACCGATGCTGAATGGCTGGAAGGCATCCCTCCATTGGTGAAGAAGGGATGAATACTCCATTTTTTATTAATAAATGCTTCAACAAAACACTTAGCCAGCTGTGCTGTAAACATAGCCATAAGTGTCGACCAGAATACTGGGTTTATGAAGATGTTGTCGTTCACAGCAATTAGTTTATGTCAAAAACCTCTATCCTTGCAACATTCGCACTTAAAGGGGTAATTGAGCAGATCTATCTTGATGAGAGTTTTTCAAAGAAATAACATTGTGCATATGGCATTAATCAAAACTGAAAATAAATTGGCCTTGTCTTCTTTTTTATCTCAAGGGTCTATTGTCATATTTAATTTTACCCTGGTTTATTACCTCAGAGAGTGTGGAATAGACAGTGTCGGCATAGGCATTGCGTCATCGATTTATCCTACATTATACTTTCTTGGCTGTATCTTTATGCCAAAAGTACTCCCTTGCATGAATGGAAAGACGAGAATACTTATGGCGGATATAGGAATGGCTCTCACCGGAGTCATTCTCACTTTCCTGAGAAATGAAGCCTTGATAATGATTGATCTCGTATTCTATGGACTTTTTCAATCGCTATTATGGACTAATATGGAGACTTGGATAACAGGGGGAAAGGAGGGAGGTGAGCTTACTTCCCGTCTTACGCTCTTTAACTTTTCCTGGTCTTTCAGCGTAGGGCTAGCTACATCATTCTCAGGCTTTGTCTCCGAATACTCCACACGCCTCAGCATTTGGTCAGGGTGTCTATTCTTCCTTATATCCGCTCTGTTGGTAGCCTCTTCTGGTAAAAGCTATGACAGCAAAGAGAAAAAAGAGGATGTCATTGAAGTAGATAACTCTTCTCCACTTCGTTTCCCTTCTTGGATTGGTGTATTACTTGTCTACACTGGATACTCATTGGTTTTGACGGTATTCCCCCAGTATGCCCTGGATAACCTGGGATACTCCGAGTCTATTACTGGAAATATTCTATTGTTCAGGGGAATAAGTGTAACTGTCGCATTCCTTGTTATGCAGAAAGTGAGGGCATGGCAGAAAGGAGTAGGGCCAATAATTCTATCACAAGTTGTCTTTGCTCTTTTGACCTTCCTTCTCCTTGCCTTTAAGTCAATTCCTGCATATGCACTTTTGTTTGCCTTATATGGAGCTGTATTCGCACTCTCATATAATCTCTCAATATTTCATGGTGCAGAAGGGGCCAAAGAGAGACATAAGAGAATGGTTATACATGAGGTGTTGTTGACCATCGGAACCATCGTAGGAAGCTTAGTGGGAGGCTTTGTTTATCAGTATTTCTCATTCAAGACTTTGGTGCTCACAATTACCGTCATTTCTCTGTTTACTGTAGTCTTTGAGTCTTTGGTTCTGGTGATAAAGAGAAAGTAGACAATTGCTCTTTTATTTTGTTTTGAGTAAAGTTCAAATTATATGAGATACGACTGTGCAATTATCGGAGCAGGTCCAGGAGGCATTTTTACAGCCTTCGAACTTGTTCGTCTTAAACCGGAACTAAAAATCTGTGTGCTTGAAGCTGGAAATCCATTGGAAAAGAGAAAGTGCCCGATCGATGGAGATAGAATCAAGAACTGCATTCATTGTTCTACTTGTGCAATCATGAATGGCTTTGGAGGTGCAGGCGCATTCAGTGATGGAAAGTATAACATTACCAATGAATTTGGCGGCAATCTACATCAGTATATCGGGAAGAAAGAAGCCATCGAGCTTATGAGATATGTGGACACCATCAACTGCAGCTATGGTGGAGCCAAGACAAAGCTCTATTCTACAGCTTCATCATATTTTAAGACTGAATGCCTCCGTAACGGGCTCCATCTATTAGATGCATCAGTCCGTCATCTAGGTACCGATATAAACTACGAGGTGCTGGAAAATCTATATAACCACCTCAAGGATAAAGTCGAGTTTAATTTCCTGACACGTGTTGAACATGTTGAGAAGTGTGATGGAAACTACCATATCATTACAAATAAGGGTGACTTTGATGCATCAAAGTGCGTAATAAGCGTGGGACGCAGCGGCAGCAAGTGGATGGAGACTGTTTCAAGAGAACTTGAAATTGAAACCAGAAGCAACAGAGTCGACATCGGAGTAAGAGTCGAGCTCCCTGCTGAGATTTTCAAGCACATAACAGATGAATTATATGAAAGCAAGATTGTCTACAAGACTGAAAAGTATCAGGACCTTGTAAGGACATTCTGTATGAATCCTTACGGTGCAGTCGTCACTGAAAATACAAACGGAATCGTCACTGTAAACGGGCACAGTTATGAAGACAAAGAGAAGCAGACTGAGAATACTAACTTTGCTCTCCTGGTTTCAAAGCACTTTACAGAGCCTTTCAATGACTCCAACTCCTACGGCGAATCTATCGCCAGACTATCCAATATGCTTGGTGGTGGAGTGATGGTCCAGAGATTTGGAGACCTTATCAGGGGACAGCGCTCTACGGAAAAGAGAATATCTAAGAGCTTCATTACTCCCACTCTCCCTGCAACTCCCGGAGACTTGTCACTCGTAATGCCGAAACGAATACTGGACGGCATTATTGAAATGATATATGCCCTGGATAAGATAGCTCCAGGAACCGCTAATGACGATACTCTTCTCTATGGCGTTGAAGTCAAGTTCTATAACATGGAAGTCTCCATAGACAATAACCTGGAAACCAGGCACAAAGGCTTGTTTGTTATTGGAGACTGCAGTGGAGTGACCCACTCATTGTCCCATGCTTCGGCTTCAGGTATCTATGTAGCACGCTATATTGCTGAAAGCATATAAACATAGGTGTCTTTTCCCGCCACCTGTCGTTCTATTTTCCCATATCGCCTTGTTTGGATTTACAAAAAGAAGTAAATTGTCAACAAGGTGGTAATTATGGGAAAGACAATGTGTTATAAGATTCTCTCCGCCCATCTGATGGAAGGAAACTTAAAGGCCGGAGAGACAATTACTGTCAAAATCGATCAGACTCTTACTCAAGATGCAACAGGAACCATGGCATATCTTCAGTTTGAAGCTATGGGATTGGACAAAGTCAAGAATGAGCTTGCTGTAAGCTACGTAGACCATAACACAGTCCAGGTAGGATTTGAAAACTTTGACGACCATGAATACTTGAGAACCGTTGCCAATGAAAAAGGCGTGGTTTTCTCCAGAGCAGGAAATGGTATATGTCATCAGGTGCACTTGGAAAGATTCGCTCTTCCAGGAAAGACTCTTATCGGTTCCGATTCCCATACTCCTACTGCCGGAGGTGTGGGATCCTTCTCCTTCGGTGCCGGAGGGTTGGATGTGGCTCTTGCAATGGCTGGTGTCGGGTACACAATGGTTGCTCCAAAGGTAATCAACATCGTCCTTAAAGGAAAATTAAGGCCATTTGTCAGTGCCAAGGATGTAATATTGAAAGTCCTCTCACACTATGGTGTCAACGGAAATGTAAACAAAGTATTCGAGTATACAGGGGAAGGTGTAAAGACTCTCAGCGTACCTGAAAGGGCTACTATCACAAATATGGGTGCAGAGTGTGGTGTTACTACTTCTCTTTTTCCATCCGATGAGATTACGTATTCATTCCTGAAGGGACAGGGAAGAGAAGAGAATTGGGTTGCACTAGAGGCAGACGAAGACGCTG
>JALFCJ010000194.1 GCA_022771185.1 Spirochaetales bacterium
AGAAATGATCAGCACAATAAGGAGGAAGAATAGCATTAAGGAGGTTGAAAGAGTACTATAGTCAAGGAATCTGTAATTACCTTTTTCTGTCTCTTTCTTCCTATTCTTTCTACACCTCAAGGTCCACATAAAAGCTTTGATAGAAAGAACAATAGAAAAAGTAAGAAGCACTAAAAAGGCTAGATATGAGAATAAATAAGAGAGGGATGTGATGAGATTAATCTTATCGAAGAAGAGAAGAATTATTGCAGCCACTAAATAGAGAGTATTAAGGATCAAGTTTGATATCGCCTTCCTTCCACTTCTCTTCTCTGCCTTTTTTATCTCATCATCCTCTGTGAGAGGAAAGAAAGAAGTAGGCTTCTCTTCATAAAGAAAAGCGTGACGCCTTGAGTCGACGATATTCTCTGCTTTCGATACTCCTATCTGATCCCAGCCTTTTTTTCTCAGGTACGGCAATTCCCTTCCAAGCTGCACTTCCGTAGAGCTTTCAGGTCCACGAGAGAAGAAAGTATAAGCGCAGATACGCTTTCCTTCATATGGTTTTTCTATAAATGTAAACCTATTACCATTATTCTTTATCAGCCACCAGCCTTTTTCTGCTTCCTTTTGAAGGAAATGAGAGAGCTCTTCATCTGTATGGCGTGTAAGGAGTATGAATTTTGTCTTCTTTCTCAACTATTAATCCTTTGAAGGGGACCTCAAAGTCCCCTTCAACAAATGATTAGACTTCGAAACCCAGTTCCTTCTGTTTCAATGGACATGCTACAAAATGATCGGGCTTAACTTCAATGAGTTTTGGAACAGAAGACATACAGATGCTCTTATCGCAGTAGAGACAGCGCTTAGCAAATCTGCACTCTTCAGGTGGCTCAATTGGGCTTGTTATTTCACCCACAAGCTTTACTCTTTCTCTCTTGTGTCCTAGTTCCGGAATTGGGATGGCAGATAGAAGTGCCTGAGTATATGGATGAATTGGATTCTCAAAGAGTTCTTCTGCCGGAGCCTTCTCTACAATCTGACCCAAGTACATTACAGCTATGTCATCAGAGAAATGGTTGACGACAGAGAGGTCATGAGTAATGAAGATATACGTTAGGCCAAGCTTATCCTGCAATTCTCCAAGAAGGTTCAATATCTGAGCCTGAATAGAGACATCAAGAGCAGATACAGGCTCGTCACAGATAATCAGCTGTGGCTCCATTGCCAGGGCTCTTGCTATTCCTATTCTCTGTCTTCTACCGCCATCAAGCTCGTGAGGATATGTATTGATATATCTTTCAGCAAGTCCTACTGTCTCCATCAGCTCCAACACTCTCTCTTCAATGGCATGCTTACCTTTGAGGATCTTGTTTTCGATAATAGGCTCTGCAATAATCTGGCTCACTGTCTTCTTTGGATCTAGAGAAGAGAATGGGTCCTGGAAGATAATCTGCATATCTTTTCTCATATGCCTCATTTCTTTCTTGCTAAGCTTGCTGATATCTTTGCCTTCAAAGATGATCTCACCGCTTGTAGGCTCCAAAAGTCTCAAGATTACTCTTCCTGTGGTACTCTTACCACAGCCAGATTCACCGACAAGACCTAATGTCTTTCCTCTTTCAAGAGTGAAGTTGATATCATCTACGGCATGGAGCATACCACGACCAGTCTTAAAGTATTTCTTAAGGTGTTTTACTTCCAGAATATTATCAGCCATTATTCTTTCTCCTATCGATGATGAAATCTGGGTCTTCAGTGTATCTGGAGCAAGCCACCAAATGGGTTCCACCATAATTCTTCAATTCAGGAACAGCCTCCGAACACTTAGGAGTAGCATAATTGCAACGAGGAGCAAATGCACAACCCTTTGGAAGGTTTGTTGGATCCGGCATTAGACCATGAATAGGTTTCAGCCTGTTCTGTCTATTTTTGATGTTTGGAAGAGAGTTAAAGAG
This sequence comes from Spirochaetales bacterium, assembly GCA_022771185.1. Taxonomy (GTDB): domain Bacteria; phylum Spirochaetota; class Spirochaetia; order Sphaerochaetales; family Sphaerochaetaceae; genus Ornithospirochaeta. The sequence continues at coordinate 1,938 of JALFCJ010000194.1, forward strand.
TCCCTCTGTGTAAGGATGCATTGTTTCTCCAAATACTTCCTCCAAGGAACCTTCTTCTACTATGCGTCCTGCATACATTACAGCTACGTCATCGCATACTTCAGCAACGATGCCAAGGTCATGAGTAATCATGATCATAGATGTATTGTATTTTTCCTTAAGGTTTCCCATTAACTCCAATACCTGAGCCTGAATTGTTACATCCAGTGCAGTAGTCGGTTCGTCAGCAATCAGAAGCTTCGGGTTACAAGCAAGAGCAATGGCAATGACCACTCTCTGCTTCATTCCGCCTGAGAACTGATGAGGATACTCATTAAGTCTCTGACGTGGGATACCTACCAGTTCAAGCATATCTCCAGCCTTCTCCATAGCTTCTTCTTTCTTCAAGTGCTCATGGATCATGATGGATTCTGCTATCTGCTCTCCAACAGTGAATACAGGGTTAAGGGCAGTCATAGGATCCTGGAAGATCATAGAAATCTCTTTTCCTCTGACCTCTTCCAGAGATGTAATGGACATTGTCCTGATATCCTGGCCATCAATTTCAAGTCTATCGCACTCAACGACTCCTGGTGGGTCCGGAACCAAGCGGAGCATAGCAAGAGCTGTTGTTGTCTTTCCTGCTCCTGTTTCGCCTACCAGTCCCAATGTCTTCTTGTAACCAAGCTTCAAATTGACGCCGTTTACAGCATAAACAACGCCATCTTCAGTCTCAAATCTGACTCTTAGATTTTCAATATTAAGAATATCTTTTTCTTCAACCATGTTTTTGTCTTCCATCTTTTCCTCCTAGCGTTTCAACTTCGGATCGAGAGCGTCTCTTAGTCCATCACCAAGAAGGTTGAGGGAAAGGACAGTAATCATGATTGCAATACCGGGGAAGAGTGTCATATAGCTATAGTCTCTGATATAGAGTCTGCCCGCACTAAGCATTGATCCCCATTCCGGAGCTGGAGCTGGAACACCAAGGCCCAAGAATGAAAGCTGAGCTGCAGAAATAATGGCTGAACCTACTCTGAGAGTTGCCTGGACAATAATCTGAGAGACACAGTTAGGAATAATATGGACACAGACTATCTTCCAGTCTGGCTGGCCAATAGCTTTTGCAGCCTCGATATATTCCTCATCCTTTACAACAAGGACGGCAGCTCTTGCAACACGTACAAACGGAGCTGTACTTGCGATACCTACGGCAATCATCAAGTTGAGAGTACTTTTTCCAAGACTGGAAACAACTGCAATAGCCATAAGAACTGAAGGGATAGATGAGAAGATATCACAGATTCTCATTACAATATTTTCAAATGCTCCGCCGATATATCCAGCTGCTGCTCCCAAAGCTGTTCCTATTACAAGAGCAATAAGAACGGCAACCATACCAACAGCCAAAGAGTATCTTGCACCATAAACTATACGGGCGAAAATATCACGACCAAGGTCATCGGTTCCACAGATATGCTTCAGTGACGGCCACTGCATTCTCTCTCTTACATTCATGCCGATTACATCTGTGTTGTAATCGTAGATAAGTGGAGCGATGAGCGCCCCGATAATTATACACAAGAGAAGAATAAGGCCGATGATAGCACCCTTATTCTTTCTCAGCTGGTGCCAAATCATAGAGAAGGAGCTTCTCTTTTTATAGAGCTGGCTGGTCATTTTCTTTTTGTCTTCCATACCACTCCTCCTTATTTTGTGTACTGAGCCTTAATTCTCGGGTCTACATATGCATAAACTATATCAACAACAAGGTTTACGATAGTTACAAGCATAGTAGTCATGATCAAAGCTCCTGTAACTGTAGGAATATCTCTCTGGTCGATGGCGTCGACTACAAGTCTGCCGACTCCAGGCCAAGCAAAGACGGTCTCTGCCAATACAGATCCACCAAGAACGTTAGAGAACTGAACGCCGAAGATAGTGATGATAGGTATCAAAGCGTTTCTGAGAGCATGATGATAAACAACTTTTCTCTCTGAAACACCCTTTGCCCTGGCAGTTCTCAAATAGTCCTGTCTCAAGACATCAAGCATTGAAGAACGTGTTGTTCTTGTCAGTAGTGCAGCCAAGCCTACACCTACTGTTACAGCAGGGAGAACTACACTTCTAAATCCTTCCGCTCCTCCACTTGGGAACCAACCAAGCTTGAGAGAGAACAGAAGCATCAACAAGAGCCCAAGCCAGAAGTTAGGCATAGATAGGCCTAGAAGGGCCAAGATCATAGCCAGTGTATCTTTCCATGAGTTCTGGTTGACGGCAGCTACTATTCCAAGCGGAACAGAGATTATTACTGCAACAAACATTGCAAGGGAAGCAAGTTTTAGTGTATTAGGAAGTCTCTGCATATAGAGCTGCATTACATCCATCTTACTTACGTAAGACGTGCCCAGATCGCCTCTTAGCAAATTGAGGATGTATCTAAAATATCTTTCTATTAAGGAACCATTGAGTCCCATCTCTTCTCTGAGAGCCTCAAGCTGTTCCTCTGTAGCATCTGGTCCAGCCACCTGATAGACTGGGTCACCTTCTGCTACATTCATAATTGCAAAGATTATAAATGCTACTCCCAGCAGTACCGGAATAAGCATCAGCAATCTCTTAATAATATAACGGTGCATCGTATCTCCTGATTAGAAGTTTGCGTTAATTCAATATATGGCAGGGTGCAAAAACACCCTGCCAGTCAATAGTAATTGGATTATCAGTCTGCAAGAGCGATATATCTGAAGTCATGCTTTGCATCTGGCTTCCAAATTGCACCGACAAGACCCTTCTTAGCTCCGATGTTGATATAAGATGTACAGATAGGAACGAGAGGACAGATCTCATCAAGGTAATTCTCGATTGCATAGTAGTCCTGCTCTCTCTTTGCGCTGTCTGTCTCGACGAGAGCTTCGTCAAGCATTGCGTTGAAAGTAGCATCCTTCATGTTACATCTGTTGGAACCGTTCTTCTTAAGTGTTCCGTCAGCCTGTACTGTAGAACCATGCTGGTTGCGGAGAGTGTAGTCTGTTCCAAGATCATCTGTGAACTGATAGAGAGCGAGTTCATAGTCAAGTGCTGCATCGTTGAGCTTACCCTTGAGAGCTGCTGTCTCCATTTCTTCGAGGACGATGTTGATACCGATCTGAGCACATGCGTTCTGGAAAATAAGAGCTGCTGTCTTCTTGAATTCCTTATCGACCATGATATGGAATGTCAACTCGCCTGGCTTGTAACCGGAGAGAGCAAGTTCTTCTTTTGCCTTGGCCAAGTCATACTCATAAACGTGGATATTTGGATTAAGACCAAACTGGCCGCGGTTGATGTAGTTGTTGTGTACAGTAGCAAGTCCGTCATAAGCTGCGTATACGATGGATTCCTTATCCATAGCATAAGCAAGAGCCTTTCTTACGTGTACGTTGTCCAAGCCCTTCTTCTCCATCTGCATAGGCATATAGAGCATAACGACGTTTGGAGTCTGGATAAGGTCGAGCTTAGCATCAGACTTAATTCTCTCGAGGTCTGTTGTGCTTGGGTCGATACATACGTCGATCTCACCTGTCTGGAGAGCGATAAGACGAGTAGAAGCTTCCTTATAGAGTTTCATGACGATTCTTCTAGTTGGAGCTGCACCATCTCTATATCCGTCATAGCGGACAAATGAACAATGTGATCCAGGAACCCATTCTTCAAGAGAGAACATACCTGAACCAAGTCTTGGTCCATTAGTAGGATCCTTTTCACAAGCAGCCTTGGACATGATAGACATACCACCATGAGCCATGAGAGTAAGCCAGTCCTGGTTAGCTTTCTTGAGTGTAACTCTTAAATGTGTGCTGTCGATGACTTCTGTTGAGATGACATCTGCCACTTTCTGAGCTGCGAAAGAAGATTCCTTCGCCTTGTCATATGTATATTTTACATCTTCAGCTGTGAGAGGAGTTCCATCTGTGAATGTAGCACCTTCAGCGATTGTAAAGTCATAGACACATCCGTCTGCTGATACTGTCCACTCTGTAGCGAGAGCTGGAATAACCTTTCCTGTATCAGGATCGATATTGACGAGTCTTTCGTGTGTCAAATAGAAGACCATCATGTTGGCATCTGTGTTAGATCCCTGAGGATTGAGGTTATTGACGTCGTTTGCAATACCTATGATTACAGTATCTTTATAATTGACGTTTTCCTGAACTTCAGCAGATTTTACGTTTCCACTACTTGTTACAGTTCCAGCAGATTCAATAGCAGGAGCTGCTACTGGTTCTGATGTTGATTCTTTTCCGCCACCAGCATAAAGGCCAGCGATGACCAATGTAATGATCATGACAAGCGACAACAATTTTTTCATTTTTTTCCTCCCGAAGAAAAAATGAGGATAAGATCCCTCTACAAACGTTAACACGTAACAATAAATTTATAAAGAAAAAAAATTATAAAACTTTGAACAAGTGTTTTACTCTAGTAATATTTATTTCTATTAAAAAGAAATAACATAAAAACAAAATGTTTAGTATTTTTCTCTTTCTTTATTATTATTTTTAAGAACTAATCATTAAGCGGCTCATAATTACACCAAAAGAGTATTCGTAATGAATCCGAACACTTTATTATATAGAACTATCCCAACCAGTGAGACTATATAAAAGCCTGCATTTTTCGTCATGTGGGCTTTTTTTGAACCTGCGGATGCGTAAAGCACGCCTATTGCCCGCTGTCTTCTGCTCTTTTCAGCCTGTAGCCCCGGAAAAATGTCGACATTTTCCGTGCATCTTCCCTTTAATATAGTCTAATTAAATGGTACAATTGGACTATATAGAGGATATGCATATGCCGATACCAAAAAATATACTGTCCGTCCCCAGGCCGAAGAATACGGTCGTCATCGCCTACGGAAAGGATAAGGGCCTTTACGCAGTGCGCCAGCGCATAGGCTGCCGCAACGACAACGGACGGCACCTTCCGGTCAACGGCCCTACAGTCGGCCATATCGTAGACGGCAGATTTGTCCCCATCGATACCGCATCCCCCTCCAGTGTCTCGGCTTCGCCCGTAGACCTCAAGGACTGGGCGGACATAATTCTTTGCGACCGCCTTTTTGCCGACATCAGGCGGGAGCTGTCCATGTTCTACAGCGAGGCTGATGCAATGAAGCTCTACTGCATCTCCATACTGCGTGTCTGCGACCCGGGGATCAAAAACTATGAGCTGAAGGAGGCCTATGACAACAGCTTCCTGTCGGAGCTGTATCCAGGCGTCCCTCTTTCGAAGAATACCGTCTCCACCTTCCTTGACGACCTGGGGAAGGCCATGTCCAGGATCGTCGGCTTCATGCGGAACCGTGCCGCAGCCGTATCCATGGACCACCACCTTCTTGTTGACGGCACCCTCAAGTCCGATGAATCCAGGGTCAACTCCCTCTCCGACTTCTCCAGGAAGGCAAGGACAAAGGGGACGAGGGACATTTCAGTACTGTATGCCTTTGACCTTGAGGAGATGGAGCCGGTGTGTTCCAAGTGTTTTCCCGGAAACATGCTGGACGCCACCTCCTATGGGGCGTTCATCTCCGAGAACAAAATCACCAAAGGCATAATCGTCGCGGACAAGGGGTTCCCTGAATCTGCGGCGCATGAACAATTCGAGGCCAACCCGGACCTCCACTACCTCAATCCGGTGAAGCGCAATTCAAGGCTGATCGAGCGGCACGGCATGCTGGATTTCACAGGCATACTCCCTGGACATGAAGGCATCACCTTCCGGAAGGAGAAGTGCATCGGCACAGACAAATGGCTCTATTCCTTCCGTGACAGCTACAAGGCGTCGAAGGAGGAGCGGGATTGGCTCCGCCACGCAAAGAAGGATGGCTCCTACAGCCTGGAGGTTCTCCGGGACAAGCAGCGGTCATTCGGAACCATAGTCCTGGAATGCGACCTGGACCTGCCGGCAGAGACAGCCTACAAGGCCTATGGGAAGCGGTGGGAGATCGAGATAGTGATGCGGTTCTACAAATCAGCATGCGAATTCGACGAGACCCGTGTGCAGGACGACTATTCCGTCATAGGAAGCGAGTTCTGCGACTTCCTCTCCTCCCTGCTGACATTCCGGATGATCAAGGCGTTCGACAGGGCAAAACTTCTGGATGACATGACCTACAAGAAAATCATGTCGGTGCTCGCCCGTGCGAAGAAGGTTCGCTACGGAGAGGACGGCTGGCAGCTGGTCAGGCTGAACCCCTCCCATGAGGAGATTCTTCAGGGGCTGGGGCTTATACCCAGGCCGGAGGAAGCTCCCAAGAAGAAGCCAGGGCGACCAAAGAAGAATGAAGGCAAGCCGGCCAGCAAGGAATCAGAAGGCGACCTGGCGAATGGAAAACGCAGACGTGGACGCCCGAAGGGAAGCAGGAACAGGCCAAAGACTGATGCCGGCGCCACAGGTGCTTCTTGATTTTTCGGCAGCATCTACAGGTGAATCGTCAACAGGAAAATCAG
>JALFCJ010000259.1 GCA_022771185.1 Spirochaetales bacterium
CATAAATAAGACTACTGATACTACCTCTATAAAAGAATTCAGTAGTTCCAAGAATCCTCTTCTTTTCCAAGAGGTATTCTCTAGGATAAAAACAATCTGCTGGAAGCAGGAGAAACGTTCTCTGACGACTTTATTCGTAAAAACACCAACAAGGAAATCAGTCTTAAGACAAGTATAAATAGGACTGTGGATGAACTGGTTGCTGTTGTGATAAAACAAATACGAAAAACAAGAAGACTCTCATCAACACAAAGACAATCAAGCATAACAATGAAGTAAGATTGTAGGAAATAGAAACAGTCAATCTTTCAGGATTAAAAGCAGAAATGATTATCCAGAAGTGCATCAAAATGATTTTGAGTAAAGCCTTTATCCCGGGGAGAGTTGGCAACTATAACATCAAAAACAATGAAATCATACATGGATAAGGAATATATGTTTGATGAATATATCCAACAAGAGTTTTAAACGATGGGTATATCCCACAAGAGTTGTAACTGGCTTTGACAAATATTAGAGCAAAATGGGACAAAAAGTAGGGATGAAAGGGTCTTATTCCGCTAAGAGTATTGAAATCCCACTGAGAGTTTAAAACCAACAGTCGATATATAGATAAATGAAATATACATGTTTCTAATTGACAGAATATATATTATATCTAAATTATAAAATCTGTAATTGTGATTGAAATCCAGTAATTCAACTTTTAATATTAAAAAAAGGATAGAATCTTCAATGAATAAATATGATGCCATTATAGTTGGTGCAGGAAACTCTGGATTGATCGCAGCTTTGGAATTAAGAAAGAATGGATTAAAGACATTGATAATTGAGAAAAACAATTATCCTGGTGGTTGTGCTACATCTTTTGTCAGAGGTAGATTTGAAATAGAGCCGTCTCTTCATGAATTATGTGGCATTGGCGAAGACTCTATAAAAGGTAGCGTTAAACTCATATTTGAAGATTTTGGTATTGATTGTCCTTTTGTCCCAATAAAAGATTGTTTCAGAGCCATTGGCAGTTTTTCTGATGGAACTCCCTATGATATTACATTACCAAATGGTAAAGATGCCTTTATAGATAAAATGGAAGAATATGTACCTTTTTCAAGGGATAAAATGATTCTTCTATTCTCAATAATGGAAGAAATTAAACAAGGATTGATATATATATCAAAGAACAAAAAGTATAGTATCTTTCATCTTATTAAGAATTATCCGAGGATGCTTACTTTAGGCTCATATTCTGTTAAAGAAGTATATGAAGCTCTTTCTATCCCCAAAAAGGCACAAGAGATTCTTTCCTTGTATTGGACATATCTAGGTGTTGAAGTAGACAGTTTGAATTTTATTCACTACTCTTCCATGATCTATGAGTACATAAACTACCCTATTTGCATACCAAAAAATACCAGCCACTATTTATCATCTCTTCTTTTAGATAAATACCAAAAGATGGGCGGAGATGTTTGGTATGGAGTTCAGGCTGATGAATTTATTTGTAATAATAATGCCGTTATAGGAGTAAAGACTAATCATGGTGACATCTATGCCTCTCTTATCTTTCCTGATATCAAAAGCGATATAATATATGGAAAAATGATGCCCAAAGAGTCTGTTCCTCTTAGACAAAGAAAACTCATGGAGGCGAGAAGAGATAAATACTCAGGTATATTATCAACAGTATACTTCTGTCTTGATAGAGATAAAGATGAAATGGGCTTTAAAGATTATTCGATTTTCTTCAGTGGACATTCCAACACCTTTATGCTCCATGATTCTGTAATATTTCTTTGTTATAACGTTGCTTCTCCAGATTTCTCTCCAAAAGGCACATCTGTCGTGTCTTTCACTTTTTTTGCAGATCCAAAGTTCTTTGAAACTTTAGATGAAGAGAGTTACTTTAGAACTAAAACAGAAATAGGATCTGTCATGATTGATCTATTAAAGAGTAAACTCAATATTGATATATCTAACCATATTGAAGAAGTGGAAATAGCAACGCCATGGACTTTTTCCCGATATTTAAACACACCGAAAGGTTCAGTATATGGTCACGAAGTAAGTGGTTGGGACAATGTTATTGCAAGGACTTTAAACATTGAAAACGATTATGCTGTTCCTGGCTTATATCCAATCGGTTGCGACTCAATTAAAGGTGACGGTTATTCTTCAGCATATATGATTGGAAAAGAAATAGCAGATTTAGCTTTAGAAAGGATTAATAGAAATGAGTAAAAAAATAAAAGTCGGAAAGAATTCTTATTTAGATATGCTGAAGTTTAAGAATCTTGGTAAGACAAGAGATAAAGTAATCGATGAGTATTGTGGTGATAAAGTTTTCTATAGCGATCCTATTTCAGATAAAGCAGAGCATCTACATCAGGATTCGCTAAAAGTCAGAGTGACAGATATCATCCCTCGGTATGATGCAAAAGAGTATGTATTATCTAATATAGACAATTCTCCCCTTCCCTACTTTAGAGCTGGTAGCTATATTTCAATAAAAACTAAAATCGGCGACACTATAACTTCTCGTCCATATTCAATTTGCTCCAGTCCAAAAGAAGCTCTGAACGGCAAGTATTCTATCATGATCGAAGACTATCCTGCAGGTTTTGTAGCTCCATATCTTTATAAGAATATACAGATTGGAGATGAGTTTACTATTTCATCTCCAATGGGTACTTTCTATTATGAACCATTAAGAGATGAAAAACATGTTGTCGCCCTAGCTGGTGGAAGTGGTGTCACTCCTTTCATATCTATGGCCTATGCCATTAGAGACGAAATCGAGGACTTTGAGTTAACTCTAATCTACGGAAGTAGAACTCGTGATTCCATTTATTTTAAAGATGAACTAGATGAATTATTGAATGTGACGAATAAAGTGAAAATAATACATGTTTTATCTGATGAAAAAATAGATGGATATGAATATGGTTTTATAACTTCTGATTTAATTAAGAAATATGCATCAGATAATTACTCTGTCTTTGCTTGTGGACCAGGTAGTTTCTATTCTTTTATGAAAGAAGATATAAAAAAATTAAACCTAAAGAAAAAACAAATTCGTTTTGAAATGGAAGCTGTAAGTCGTGATTTAGCTTCAGATATAAATTATCCACAAGAAAAAAAGAATATGGTTTTTAATGCTGTAATAAAACAAAGAGACAAAGAGTATAAAATTGCAGTAAGAGCAGATGAGCCTATTCTTTGCGCAATAGAACGAGCTGGAATAAAGATTCCATCATCTTGTCGTTCAGGTGTCTGCGGTTGGTGTCGAACCAGGGTTGTTGAAGGTAATACTTATAATCCCGAAAAGAATGAAAATAGACGAAAAGGCGATGTAATACTGGGCTATATTCATCCCTGTGCTTCATTTGCCCTGTCGGATTTAGTGTTGGACATACCTAATGAAGATTAGTCTAAATTAAATGAGAATAGCTCTTTGGAAATCTTAGTGTTCCAGATGTTAGTATATTCGGTAAAAGAAAATGTAACAGTTGCGTACACTACGACTTCTACAGGTCGAACATAGTCACTGACCAACTCCTCACCTTCCCTTATGTCGGAGAGAGAGGAAAAACTGTCACCATCAAAGCTTCTACGAAGCTCTTTTTGTAGGATCATGCTATCTTGATCATCAAGGATTCTTAAAAGTAAGCCGGTACTCTCATTAAATTCAAATGCAAGTCTTAACTCTCCATTAACAAAGAAATTATTCGATATTACGCTGTCATCCCCAAAAAACTGATATAAACCATAAGTAGTATCTCCACTCTTATATTCAACGAGAGGGCTTCCATCTACCTTTGCTCCGGTTATTGGATTGCAATATGGATAATTACAATAAGAAGAGTTGAAAGAAGAAAGAAGAGATGAATAACTAGAAGAATCTTTACTACTCTTGATCACGTAGAATAAGTTTACTTCAGGAGAATAAGACAGATTTTTTGTACTATCTTTTAGATAATCGGAATTAATTATAATAGAAGCTTTATTGGTGTTTGTATCTTTTATAAAGGAAACTGAGTTTTCATCTGGAACGAACATATTTGGAATGCCGCAAGATGAAAGAAAAAGGAGGGCAAGCAAAGCAAGAAATAAGTATTTTCTTTTCTTCACTGATTACCCTCCCTATATGGAATGAAAACCAATATTTATTAGTTAAGCTGAGCTATTCTAGACTGAGCAAGCTTAGCATATTCTGAGCCGTAATCTCCGAATTCACCGACAAGCTGTTCATAAATAGAAATAGCAAGTGCTTTATCTGTATCTTCTGTCAATCTAGCTGCATTGAAAAGAGCACGAGATGAATAGAAGCTGTCAAGACCATACTCATCAAAGAATGCATTATATACATCTTTTGCAGAATTCTTGTCCCCATTTTCTTCAAGAGCTGCTGCCATGCTCATAAGTGCAACTTCTCTTAAGAAAGTCTTCTTCTGTCCATCTGCTACTTTCTTATATAACTCGATGGCCTTTGAATAATCACCATCCTCATATGCAAGATCAGCAAGAATCATTGCAGCCTTTGCACCTGGATACTTCTTGACACTCTTTGCCATTAACGCTTCAGCATCAGAGACAAGAGCTGTCTTAGCACTATCGTAACCCTCAGCATCTGAATCCATTGTCGTATACTCAGAGTACTGTGCAGTCAAAGCATCAAGCTTTTCATAAGTTTTGTTATTTGAAGTATTAACTACTACAGAAACAATAGAAGCTATAACAATAACTGCAACTACAGCAGAAACAATAATTGTCAAAAGCTTTCCGTGTTTACTTAGCCATCCATTAGTTTTGTTAACCAACTTCTCGGCTGCTGTAAGCTGTACTTCTTTATCGTTCTTCTTTGCCATTTCTCATCCTTTGAGAAAGCGGAGAGTATTATTCTCCGCTTCCCCTACTCTCTGTTATTAGACCTTATTTCTTTAAAAGGTCTGCAAAAGGATTGTAAGAGTCGTCATCATCCTTTGTTTCAGCCATGTACTTGGCCATCTCAGATTCCTGACTTCTCTTAATCATTTCTCTGATTGAGAGAGAAAGCTTCTGCTTAGCGGAATCTACATCGATTACCATGGCTGTGATTGGCTGACCAACCTTCTCTTTATAGCTTTCAAGAACTGCATCTGTATACTGCTCGTCTGGACCAACAAGATTGTTCTTTCCAATAAGACCTTCGATATCTCCGATGACCTTAACGAATACACCAAACTCTGTAACAGAAGAAACTGTTCCAGTGATTGTTGAGAATCTTGGATAATCCTTCTTAAGTGTCTGCCAAGGGTTACCTTCAAGCTGCTTTACAGAGAGCTTGATTCTTCTGTTAGCTGGCTCAACCTTAGTAACTACAACTTCGATTGTATCACCTTCCTTGCAGAACTGATCCATGCTCTTGATTTTCTTTGTCCAAGAGATGTCATCAATGTGTAAGAAACCATCGATACCCTCTTCGAGGTTTACGAAAGCACCACTGTTTGTAACCTTGACAACTGGTCCGGAGATAACCTTACCAACTGGATATCTCTCTTCGATTGTATCCCAAGGATTCTCTTCAAGCTGCTTAAGACCAAGAGAAACTCTCTTGCTGTCCAAATCCCAGCCAAGAATCTTTGCTTCAACAACATCACCAATGTTGACTATTTCTTTAGGGTTGGTAATTCTCTTTGTCCAAGAAAGTTCGGAGATGTGAGCAAGACCTTCAATACCAGGTTCAATTTCGATAAATACACCGAAGTTAGCAATCTTTGTAACTGGTCTCTTTACAACATCACCGATGTGATACTTCTGATCGAATGTTGACCATGGATCTGGTTCCATTGCCTTCAAAGAGAGATTGATCTTCTGTGTCTCTGGATCAATGTTGATAAGCTTAAGCTGTACAATCTGACCCTTCTTTACGAAATCTTTTGGTCTTGTTACATGGCCCCAAGACATATCGTTGATGTGAAGAAGTCCATCAAATCCGCCAAGATCGATAAAAGCACCGAATGATGTAAATGACTTGACAACACCCTGAACGATATCGCCTACATGAGCAGCTTCAAAGAACTTCTGTCTGTTTTCTTTGATCTTGTTCTCAAGATACTCTCTTCTTGAGACAACGCTCTTAAGCTTTGTTCCATTATGGAACTTGTCGATAATGAAGTAGTCTGTCTTTCCAACAAGAGTTTCAGGATCTTCTACTCTGACTACATCTGCCTTTGATAATGGGCAGAATCCCTTATAATCTGCTCCGAGATCAACTTCATAGCCACCCTTGATGACTTTGACGAACTTACCAAGGACTGGTGTTCTGTCTTCAGCAGCCTTCTTGAGTACTTCAGTTCTCTCTTTGGCTTCAGCTCTTTTCTTTGATACAACAACCTGTCCGCGACCATTGTCAAGCTTAAGGATTGTGAGGGCGACCTTGTCTCCAATCTTTGGGAGTTCGATGAACTCATCTACTGGGACCTGACCCTCAGACTTATAGCCGATGTCCACGAGGACAGTCTCGTCATTTGTCTGTACTACAGTACCGGTTACGATCTGACCGACTTCTAATTCCGGAATTGACATAAGATGCTGTTCCATGTATGACTGCATCACTGTTTCCTTTTCCATTCCACTTTCTCCTACAACTAAATTACCACGCTTAATGCTTTTGCATAGCACTGTAAACTTTCTCACAAACGCCATCTATAGTCAAGTTGGTGGTATCTACATATATGGCATTTTCTGCGATTTTCAAAGCGCCAACTGGCTTTTCTTTATCGTTCTTGTCTCTCTTGAGTATTCCTTCCAACACTTCCTCGTATTTCAGCTCCGGCTGTTCCATGAGTCTTCGTTTTGCTCTTATTTCTGGAGAAGCGTCAAAATAAAACTTATACTCTGCATTTGGGAATATTACAGTAGTAGTATCCCTACCCTCTGTAACGATATTCATGTTTCCAGCAAGCTTTCTGACTTCATCTGTAACTTTCTCTCTCAGCCTAGGATCAGAAGAGACAGGAGAAGCATATTTATCTACAAGAGGTGTATGAAGCCGAGACTCAGCGTTGATACCATTGATGCAGATGTTTCCGTTTTCAACAGTGATGACTGTATCTTTTGCAGTTTCAAGTACACTATCTCTATCTAGAGGATCCAAGTTCTTATCCAGCTGTGCCAATGTATATGCTCTATAAAAAGAACCGGTATTTAGAAAATACCATCCAAGGTCTGATGCTATTTTTCTTGCTATTGTGCTTTTGCCACTTCCTGCAGGTCCATCAATTGCAATAACCATCACTTATCTCCCTTTTTGATGCTTTTCTTTTCAAGGACCACTCTTCTAGTCTTCTTTGGGTTGACTTCTCTTGAGTTTTTCTTTCCTGT
>JALFCJ010000051.1 GCA_022771185.1 Spirochaetales bacterium
GGAGTAAGAATCGAGAGAATTCCTGCTGTCACTTACTGCGAAGACTGCAAAAAAGAGTATGGGACACTGGAGCATGGAAGAGTATGTCCATACTGCAGTAGCGAGCATACTTATCTATTACAGGGCAACGAGATAATCATAAAGGAAATAGAGGCGATAGAATAAATGGACAAAATAAGAATCATTGAAGTGAAAGAGAGCGTCTTTAGTGACAATAATAAGGATGCAGATAGGCTTAGAAAGGAACTGAAGGAGCAAAAGACATTCCTTTTGAACTTAATGTCATCTCCAGGAAGCGGAAAGACTACCTTTCTTAAGGGAATAGCATCCAGACTGAAAAATAGAATTGACATGGGTGTCATGGAAGCCGATATCGACAGCGACGTAGATGCTGCTGCTATGGCAGAGTGCGGAGTAAAGACTATCCAGCTTCATACAGGTGGAATGTGCCACTTGGATGCTTCAATGACTCGTCAGGGTTTAGAGGAATTCGGCACAAAAGGTTTGGACTTGGTTGTGCTGGAAAACGTGGGAAACTTAGTATGCCCAGCAGAATCTGACACGGGATCTGTAAAGAATGCTGTTATACTTTCTGTTCCAGAAGGACATGACAAGCCGCTTAAGTACCCGTTGATGTTCCAGGTTGCACATGCCCTCATCATAAATAAGATTGACGTTCTTCCTTACTTTGACTTTGATATTGATAAAGTAAAGAAATATGCCTTGATGCGTAATCCGAACCTAAAGATATTCCTTATCTCTGCCAAGACTGGAGAAGGAATGGATGAAGTTTCATCATGGCTTGAAGAAGAAGTAAAAGAGTGGTGTAAGTAAAGAAGAGGCAGGGATCAAAACCTGCCTTTTATAGTTCTTCAGTGTTTAAGACCCCTGTCCACAAAACAGTGTTATATCGATATGGGCGTTAATAAGCTTTTTAGAAGGTGGATGAGAAAGGTTGGCAATAGTTGAAAGGTTCGAATTCATTAGTTGGGGGCTGAATCCTTTTATTGCTTATTCTCAAGATGTTTGGATAATAAGTGTATTGAAAGTATCCAGGCAGTTTGTATTTAAAAGCATATGAAAAGAAAAAAGATGGTTTTAGTGATTGTATCTTGTTTATCTATTATTCTTATCGCCTTCCTTGTTTATGTATTTATAGGAATAAGCCAGATGAAGAAGGTTCCTTCTCTTTCTTTTAAAGATGCTCTCGAATATACGACTAAAGGCAATAAGGAAGCGTTGATCTCAGTTGGTATACTAAAAGACGGGAAGGCGGAATATAGAGTATATGGAGAGAATGGAAAAGAAGTAGAAGATAGACTCTGTACATATGAAATCGGCTCCATTACGAAGACTATTACTGCATTGATGGTGAAAAGAGCAGAGAAAGAGGGAAAGCTGGAGCTGGATGCTACAATCGATAAGTACCTGTCACTTCCAGATGGGAAAAAGTACCCAAAGATAATAGATTTACTTACCCATACTTCCGGGTATAAGCCATACTACTTTGAATCTCCAATGATAGAAAACTTCTTTAAGGGGAGAAACGACTTCTATGGAATAAATGGAGACATGATTATTGATAGGGTAGGAAAAGTAAATCTAGATAAAGAGAGTTATAGCTTTAATTACTCAAACTTTGGTTTTGCCGTTCTGGGTTTAGTGTTGGAGAATGTCTATGGAGAGAGCTGGAAAAATCTTGCTGATGATTTTCTTCTAAGTGAAATAGGTTTAAAAAACACTCATGTCTCTGATGGAAGCGGGGACCTGGGCAATTACTGGGACTGGAGAGATGACGACGCATATTTATCAGCTGGATCAGTGACATCAAATATTTGCGATATGCTCAAGTATGCCGAGTATTATCTTAAAAACGATGAACTCTATAGAGAGTGCCAAGAGAGTGTCAAAACAATTAATGCTTCTTCTTTCTCTTACAAGACTATGGGTGTAAACATGGACGAGATAGGGCTCTCTTGGATCATTGATAGGGAGAATGAAATAGTATGGCATAATGGCGGAACAGGTCACTACAACTCATACATTGGTTTTTCTAAAGAGAATAATACAGCTGTGGTAATACTCTCGAACCTGGCACCTAATTACCGTATCCCTGCAACAGTATTGGGCGTAAAGCTGTTAATGGAAACATTTTAAGGCTCGATGATAAGAGAAAGACAAAAAAAG
>JALFCJ010000297.1 GCA_022771185.1 Spirochaetales bacterium
TTTCGGATAACTTTATTTCGGAGGAAATAGATGAACAGAATCAAGAGAATTGCACTGGTTATGGCAATTGCCCTCGTTAGTGTCACAATGCTCTTTGCTCAGGGTGCTGCAGAAGCACTTGAAGCTCAGAAAGACATCGTCGTTCTTTATACAAACGATGTTCACTGCGCCATCGACAACAACATCGGATATGCAGGACTCGCTTCCTACAAGGCTGAGATGGAAAAGGACAATTTCGTTGTTCTCGTCGATGCAGGCGATGCTGTACAGGGTGATACAATCGGTACTGTAAGTAAGGGAGAGTACCTGGTTGATATCATGAATGAAGTTGGATATGACTTCTGTGTCCTTGGTAACCACGAGTTTGACTATGGAACTGATGTTCTTGCTTCTCTCTTGGAGAAGGCTGATGCTCAGTATTTGAATTCAACTATCACATATACAGGAAAGGGAACAAACCTTTTGGCTGCTACCGTTCCTTATGTAATCGAGAGATATGGTTATCTTGATGTTGCATTCATCGGTGTATCTACTCCTGAGTCAATCACAAAGTCTACTCCTAGATATTTCATGGAAGGTGATGAATTTGTTTATGATTTCGCAGCTGGTGAAGATCTCTATAAGACAGTCCAGAGCGTAGTAGACGAAGTAAAAGAGAAGGGCGCAGATATCGTCATCGTCATCTCTCACCTTGGTGTTGAAGAAGGAAGTGAGCCAAACAGAGCTACAGACCTCATTGCCAACACAACAGGTATAGACGCAGTCATCGATGGCCACTCACACACAACAGCTCCATGCGAACTCGTTGCAAATAAGAGCGGAAAGAAGGTTGTCTATACACAGACAGGAACAAAGCTCAACAACATCGGAAAGCTTACTATCAGCAAGGATGGTTCCATCAAGGCTGAGCTCGTAAGTGAAGCAGAAAAGGATGCTGAAGTAACAGCATTCATCGAAGGTCTCAAGGGTGAATATGAATCCCTCGTAAATACAGTAGTCGCTCACACAGCAGTAGAGCTTTCTATCACAGATGAGAATGGTGTCAGAGCTGTCAGAAACAGAGAGACAGCAATCGGCGACCTCTGTGCAGATGCTTACAGAGCTGTTGCTGATACAGATATCGCATTTGTAAACGGCGGTGGTATCCGTGCAACAATCAAGAAGGGTGACATCACAACTGCTAACATGATCAGCGTCCATCCATATGGCAACTACCTCTGCTCTTGCTATGCTACAGGTGCTGAAATCCTTGATGCTCTCGAGCACAGCGTTGTAAATACACAGGCTGTTGCAGCTCAGGACGGTAAGGCTGTCGGAGAAAGTGGCGGCTTCTTGCAGGTATCTGGTCTTAAGTTCACAATCGATACATCTGTTCCATCTTCTGTAAAGAAGGACGACAAGGGTCTCTTTGTTGCAGTTGAAGGCGAGAGAAAGGTTAAGGACGTTTATGTTGAGAAGGATGGAGAATGGACTCCAATCGATCCAGAAGCAACATACACAGTTGCTTGCCACAACTACATGCTCCAGGATATGGGCGACGGTTACACAATGTTTGCCGACAACCAGTACATCCTCGACAACGTCATGCTGGATAACCAGGTTATCATCACTTATATCTGTGACTTCCTCGGCGGAAACGTTGGTGAAGAATACAGTGCTCCTCAGGGAAGAATCACAATCATCTGATTGTCTCTTTGAGAAAAGTAAAACGGGCAGGGAAACTTGCCCGTTTTTCCTTGCCTTATGAAAGAACTATAGACATATTAATTGTATGACAGTCAAATATGAACCTTATGGTGTATATGTAATCGTTGAAACAGAAGACAAGTTAATTGTCGAAAATAGAAATGGAGAATTTATTCTTCCATTCTCCTATGGCCTTATGAAAGAGACTCCACAAAAGTGTGCAAGGCGAATAATCGAAGATATGTCTTTGAGCCCTCCAAAATTTATCAAGTCACTACCATATGTGGAAAGAAAGGATATAGAATCTGTTTCTTCTGATATTAGAAAAGAATGGCCTAATGGAATAAAAACAATTCCAATTTATTATTTTTTGGCTGAAATAGACCATCTTAGTGATGATTTGTTGAAAGATTTAACTGTGATAAAAAAAGAAGAAGCTCTAGGAAAAATTGAGAAGTATAGAGAGGTTTATTTGGCTGTTCGAGAAACAATAGAATAGAAAAAGTATAAATATATTTTCTTTACTTTCATCCCTATCAATCGTAAAATTAATTGTCTATGTCTTTTGTGGCATAGAGAGGAGATAACAAAATGAAGAAAACATTGGCAATTGTTCTTATGGTTCTTTGCGTTTTCTCAGCTTTTGCTCAGGGCGCAACAGAGGGAACAACAGCAACAGACGACCAGATTAAGGTTGTACTTTTGACAGATGCTACAGGAATCGATGATAAGTCTTTTAACGCTGCTGCATGGAGAGGAATCCTTTCTTTCTATGGCGATAACGGCGCAGGAAGAGGAACACTTTATGAGAACATCACAGCTCAGACATCTGATGACTATGTTCCAAACCTCAAGAACGCAGCTGAAGCAGATTGGGATCTCATCATCACAACTGGTTTCACATGGGGCGATGCACTTGCAGAAGTTGCAGCACTCTATCCAGATCAGAAGTTCATCATCGTTGATGTAGACTACCTCCCACAGACAGAGAACCTCATCCAGTACATCTATGAAGAGGAGCAGGGTTCTTACCTCGTTGGTGTTGCAGCAGCTACACAGGCTAAGCTTGACGGCATCGCTAATCCTAAGTTTGGATTCGTGGGTGGTGTTGCAGGTGCTACAATCACAAAGTTCGAGATCGGTTACATCGAAGGCGTAAAGAGTGTTTACCCAGATGCTGAAATCGTTGACTACTACGTAAACAACTGGGGTGACCCAGCTAGTGCAAAGACAGCTGCAAAGTCTATGTATGACAGTGGCGTCTATTGCATCTTCGCAGCAGCAGGTGGAAGCGGACTTGGTGTAATCAACCAGGCTAAGGAAGAAAGATTGGCTGGAAAGAACGTCTGGGCTATCGGTGTCGACTCTGACCAGTATGAAGACGGTGTCTATGCTGAAGGTAAGTCTGCTGTCCTCACATCTATGATCAAGGTTGTTGAAAACTCAACTCTCGATGCCCTCTCAAAGGTTAAGGAAGGCACATGGAAGGGTGGAGTCGTAACTCAGAATATGGCTAACGCAGGTGTTGGATATGCAACAACAAACGCAGAGCTCAAGGCTGAAGCTAAGGCTGCTGCAGATGCTGCAAAGGCTGATATCCTTTCTGGAAAGCTTGTTGTCGACAAGACATATGCAGCTGCAAAGGCTAAGGGCGTTGCTCCTCTTGGACTCGGTGCAATCGACGACTGATCAGTTTAATGAATCTATCAGAGGCACGCTCCGTCAGGGGCGTGTCTTTGGAATTTCTTCACAAAAGACCATGGAGACAGGTAGTTTGTCAAGAAATTAACTAAAAGGTGGTTCAAGTGAGTGAATATGCAATTCAGATGTTAGGGATTACAAAGACATTCCCTGGCATTATAGCCAACGACAACGTTGACCTTGAAGTGAAGAAGAATGAAGTCCTTGCCATCCTTGGAGAAAATGGAGCTGGAAAGAGTACTCTTATGTCAGTACTTTTTGGTGCTTATCCTCCAGATGCAGGAAAGATTCTGATTAATGGTAAAGAGGTCAAGATTACAGACCCGAATGTAGCGACCAAACTTGGAATAGGAATGGTCCACCAACACTTTAAGCTGGTGCATAACTACACCGTAACAGAGAACATCGTTCTAGGTAGGGAACCAAGAAACAAGGCTGGTATTCTTTCTTTGAAGGACGCGGAGAAAAGAGTTGCAGAGCTTAGCGACAAGTATGGTCTTCAAGTTGACCCAAGAGCAAAGATTGACGATATTACAGTCGGTCAGCAGCAGAGAGTCGAGATTCTGAAGACTCTGTATTCAGACTCCGACATCATTATCTTGGATGAACCTACAGCTGTTTTGACACCACAGGAAATCGACGAGTTGATGGAAATTATTAGAACTCTCAAAAAAGAGGGTAAGACTATAGTAATCATCACTCATAAACTGAAAGAAATTATGGCCGTTGCAGACAGATGTACTGTCCTCAGACGTGGAAAGTATATCGGAACCATCGATATTACTCCTGAAACAAACGAGCAGGAGCTTGCTACCATGATGGTAGGACGCCCTGTCAAGTTTGATATAGACAAGGCTCCATGTAAGCCAGGAAAGGTGGCTTTGGAGATAAAAGACATTACTGTCAACGATAGTCTGGGAGTCGCCAAGGTAAAGGATCTTTCCCTTTCTGTCAGAGAAGGAGAGATTGTAGGTATTGCAGGTGTAGACGGTAACGGACAGACGGAACTTCTTTATGCTCTCTCAGGCCTATCAAAAGTAGAGAAAGGTCATATCATTATGGATGGAGAGGATATTACCAACCTTACTATCAAGGAAAGAATAGAGAAGGGCTTGGGACATATTCCTGAAGACAGACAGAAGCATGGACTTGTCGGTGGTTTTACAGTTGCAGAGAATACTGTACTCAAGAACTACTACACAGACACCTATACAGGGAAGATGGGCGTTCTGAAATATGACAAGATCAGAGAAAACTCCGATTCACTTATAGACCAGTTCGACATTCGTTCCGGACAGGGGTCAGATACTCCGGCTGGATCACTAAGTGGTGGAAACCAGCAGAAAGTAATCGTTGCTCGTGAGATTTCCCTTTCCCCGAAAGTTCTTCTTGTCGCACAGCCTACCCGTGGTTTGGACGTAGGTGCAATTGAATACATCAGAAAGAGACTTGTTGCAGAAAGAGACAAAGGCAAGGCTATTCTTCTTGTTTCTTTTGAACTTGACGAGATTATGAACCTTTGCGACAGAATTGCTGCAATCTCCAAAGGGCAGATCGTGGGAATCTTTAATGAAGGCGAAAAGACATCCGCTGAAATTGGTCTCATGATGGCAGGCGTTAAATCCAAGGAGGCCCAGTAATGGTGAAGAAATTGGAGAAAAAGAAAGAAAAAGTACCATTTATCGATTGGTTCCTGGCCTCCAATGGTGCAACCAGTGTTGCCGTAGTCATGTTGGGATTTTTGGCAGGTGTCATTCTTCTTTTATGTATAGGAAAGAGTCCTGCAGGACTGTTTAAAGCTATTGGTCAATCTATGTTTGGCAAGGCTGGAAAGAATGGAAGTTGGAACTTCAGAACTATAGGTGACACCCTTATGTTCTCAGTCCCTTATGTTCTTTGCGGTCTTTCCATGGCGTTTGCAAATAGAGTAGGTCTCTTCAACATCGGAGCCGAGGGCCAGTATACCATCGGTATGCTTGCAGCCCATG
Organism: Spirochaetales bacterium; assembly: GCA_022771185.1. Taxonomy (GTDB): domain Bacteria; phylum Spirochaetota; class Spirochaetia; order Sphaerochaetales; family Sphaerochaetaceae; genus Ornithospirochaeta. The sequence continues at coordinate 5,376 of JALFCJ010000297.1, forward strand.
TAGTGGCTGTCTGTGTTCCAGCTTTCCCTGGACAGTGGCTTTTGTGTATCCTTGTAGCTCTTCTTGCTGGTGCCGTATGGGGAGGTATAGTAGGATTTTTCAAAGCAAAGTTTAAAGTCAGTGAAGTTGTTGCTACTATCATGCTCAACTATGTTGCTCTCTACCTTTATCCTTTGGTTTGTCTCTATCTTCTTCCTGAGGCTACCGTAAACAAGTCTGGTAGAACTGCAGACTTGGCTGAAACATCTCTTTTGAGAAAAGTGCTTTTTGATGGATCAAACTTCAACATCGGCTTTATTTTCATGATTCTCGCTGTTGTCGTCTTCTGGTTCATTATGGAAAAGACAAGACTTGGCTTTGGCTTGAGGGCAACAGGTTTTAACAAAGATGCTGCAAGATGTAGTGGTATCAACGATACAGGAAACATCACACTTGCAATGGCCATTTCAGGTGCCTTTGCTGGTATGGCAGGAGCAATCATGCTTCTAGGTTCTGTAAGATATGCCAAGATCCTTACAGGGCAGGATAACTACGGATTCATGGGAATTGCTGTAGCCTTGGTCGGAAACAGCAAGGCGCTTGGTTGTCTTCTGGCAGGTTACCTCTTTGGTGTACTCAAGAGTGCATATTCAATTATGCAGGGCATGGGTATTCCAAAGGAAGTCGTCAATATTATTCAGGGCCTCATAGTTATCTTCATCTCATTCCGTTCAGGTTTGGGTTTGATCAGAGATAGAAGAGCAAAAGTCAAGGTCAGAAAGGAGGCGGAAAAATGATCGGTACAATATCAACCATAATGATGCTTGCCGCACCAATCTTGATTATTGCAACAGGTGGAATGATCTGTGAACGCAGCGGCGTAACAAACGTAGGTCTCGACGGTCTTATGAGTATCGGAGCTTGTACAGCTGCCATTGTCCATCAGCTGATGGAAGCGGCAGGAGTGGGCAGAATATCTCTTACTGTGGCCTTGTTGGCTGCAGCATTGGTATCTATGCTTATCTCTGTACTCCACGCAATTGCATCTGTTGACTTGAAGTCCGACCAGACAATCAGTGGTACAGGTATCAACCTTCTCGCTACTGGTATTACAGTATTTGTCTGTCAGAGAATCTATGGAACAGATAGATCCACAGAGTTCAAGATGGGAATGGTAAAAGATGGACTTGGATTCTATCCCACACTTTATATCGCCATCGTTGTAGTCGTACTTGCTTGGTTTATTCTCTATAAGACTCCATTCGGAATGCACCTTAGAGCTTGTGGAGAGCATCCTGCCGCAGCAGACAGCGTAGGTATCAACGTACGTAGAATCAGATATATAGGTGTCCTTTCTTCCGGTTTCTTGGGAGGACTCGCTGGAGGATGCGCTGTACTGACTCAGACAATCCAGTATACAAATACATTTGTAAATGGACGAGGATTCATCGCTCTTGCTGCTGTAGCCTTTGGTCGATGGACTCCGCTTGGAGTAACAGGGGCAAGTCTACTCTTTGGTGCTTCCCTTGCACTCTCCACGATATCTTCTATGACTCCGGCTCTTAAGGCAATTCCGTCACAGGTATTCAACATTGTTCCTTACCTTGTAACCCTCATAGCTCTCATCGCATTCAGCGGTCGTGACTATGCTCCTAAGGCGGTGGGTATTCCATACGAGAAGGGAAGTTCGTAATATCTTATAATATTGATTTAAGGGGCCTTACATGGCCCCCTTTTGAAAAGGAGTGTTTATGACACCACACAACAGAGCAATGGTCGGTGAAATAGCAAAGACTGTATTAATGCCAGGAGACCCAAACAGAGCAAAATTCTGTGCAGAGAATTATTTTGATTCTCCACGCTTGGTGACAGATGTAAGAGGTATACTTGGTTACACTGGAACATATAAAGGGATGCCTATATCAGTAATGGCAAGTGGAATGGGTGCTGCAAGCATCGGCATATATTCATATGAGCTTTTTACTCACTATGACACAGATACAATCATTCGTATCGGCACAAGTGGCGGCCTACAGGATTATCTCAAGCCAGGAGCTCTCGTTTTGGCACTTACATGCTCCACAGACCACTCATGGGCAAGCCAGTATAATCTAAAGGGAACACTTGCACCATGTGTAGATTTCCCACTCTTGAAAAC
>JALFCJ010000028.1 GCA_022771185.1 Spirochaetales bacterium
TTGTTTTGGCAGGATATGCACTCTCTCCTGAAACAAAGAGTCTTACTATGATAATAGTCTTTATCCATAACTTCGCTTTTGCTCTTCTTTGTGCCGTTCATAGTGCACTTCCAAACGGACTTAGGGCTGCAGGAGAGGTGAAATGGGTAATGTGGGCTTCGCTGTTCTCTACAGTAGTATGCAGAGTATTCTTCTCTTGGTTCTTTGGAATAAAGCTGGGATGGGGAGTAATCGGTATAACTCTTGCCATGGTAGTGGATTGGTCTATCAAGGCTATGCTGGTTTATTTAAGATATCACAGTGGGATATGGCTGGAAAAGAAAGTCATTAAGTAGGCTATTTTCTTGAAATCATAAACACAACAAACAAAAAATAGTGAAAAAATAGTGAAGTATTTTTCACCTATTACAACATCATTGTAAGGAGATTATGTTGTTCTCAAAAAAGATTCTGTGAGCAGCTAGAGAGTTAAAGTGTCATCTCTGACTCTGGCTACTTCTCCATAGGTCTCTAAGCTCATCCTCAATGAGTCTATTGAAAGAACCCTGCTTATAGTTGCCCTTCCTATCTCTTTCTCCTTTTTCCAGTCCAGAGAGAAGCTCCAAACCTTCGTCTATACTTGATATGGCCCATATATGAAATTTTCCTTCTCCTATTGCTTTCTCGACTTTATATGGAAGGATCAAAGACGATTTGTTCTGCACTGGGATAATTACTCCCTGTGTGCCTGTAAGTCCACAAGTCGAGCAGGCATTGAAGAAGCCTTGGATCTTCTCGTTTATTCCTCCTACAGGCTGTAGCTCTCCCATTTGGTTTACGCTGCCTGTCACTGCAATATCTTGCCTTACAGGAAAACAGCCGATGGCAGAAAGGAGGGCATAGAGCTCTGCTGAGGATGCACTGTCGCCGTCCACTGAGCCATAACTCTGCTCGAAGCAGATTCCTGCATAGAGGGAAAGAGGAAATGACTGGGCATAGCGATGCCTTAAGTATCCTTCGAGGATCAACAAGCCCTTGTCGTGAATATTGCCGCTGAGTCCCGCTTCATGCTCTATGTTTATGATTCCTTCTGTTCCTGGAGCCACAGTTGCACTTATTACACAGGGAGTACCGAAGGATGTAAGGCCACGGTCCATGACTGCCAGTCCATTGACTACTCCTATCTTTTCACCATCCAAAGCCATAACCATAGTTCCGTCTTTAATCTCACTGTTGATATGCTCTTCAGCCATGGAGCTGTACCAGTCTCTCTTATCTAAGGCAGAGCGTACATTTTCATCAGTGATGACAGTGTCGTTATTACTCTTGGCATCCAAGTCAGCTTCTTCCAGTAAATCACCAAGTAAAGAGAGCTGTGTCGATAACCTGGTCCTGTCTTCAGCAAGAAAAGCAGAGTATCTGAGGATCTCTCTATAGGCGCTGTCATCTTGCTTTGTAAGATTCTCACCCGTTTTCTTTAAGTAACTTACTGTTCCGTTTATGTTTTTATCATCAGCAGGCATTGAGTAATCGAACTGTGGTGATACTTTGAAGAACCTAAGAAATGCATCGTCTTCTTCTGTCAGCTTATCATAGATCTCTTCACTTCCAAGGAGAATGACTTTAGTGAGTAGCGGGATAGGGTAAGGTCTTATAGAAGACATCATCTCTCCCTGAACGGCAGTAGATGAGAGGCTTCGCTGTGTCATTTCCAGGTATCTTTTGAGAGTGGGCCAAAGTTCTTCGTTATCTACAGTCTCTTCTGCGTTTATTATCAAGAAGCCTCCTGCTGCTTCTTGATAGCTTCCTGCCCTTACACTTAAATGAGGAGGAAGATCTTTTTCTACATATCCGAATAAGCTTTGATGTGATGGATGAGACTCGATGACCATTGGTCGTCTTACACTCTTTGATCTGTCTAAGATTATGTTTATTTTCCAAGCCCAAGGATTATCTTCTTTTCTAGGAAGCGTTTTAATAAACTTAACAAGTCTTGAGTCTTTCCATTTCTCATAGAGGGCTTCTTTTGTGGTTTTGTTCTCTCCCAATGTATCGATGTCACTCTGAAATTCTCTCGCTCTTCCCTTTGGAAAACAGAAACAGATGGGACGATCATGATGACTCTGGTTATGTAGATAAGCCACATCAAAGAGATAAGAAGTATCGCCTTCGATCTTCTTTATCTCTTCCTTGATCGCTGTCAGTCTGCCTGATCCATCATCTCCAGATACAAAGATGTTGTATCCTGGTCTGGACATAGATAGACCGAGCCTCAAAAGGCCAAGAGCCTTGTCCTGTCCAATTATACAGTAGGACGGAGATACTGATGTAAACTCTAAATGATCGTAGTTAAGTTCTATTTCTTTCTTTTCTATTTCAAGTGACACGAAGAAATGATAGTCATAAGAGGAGATGATGTCAAAGAAATAGAATGAGAGGAAAAGATAAAACTGTCACTGTGTTATCTTTGTCATATTTTTTTGAGCTCTTACCTATAAATGGATGTACTACAGCCTTTTAGAGCCAATGTATCGGCTTTTATCGGTATTTCGACATTTAACATAGAGAAGGAGTAACCCTTCTGAAACTATATCACTACAAGTGCAAAAGTTATGTACTAAATCCCCCTAGACAGGCATGAATATCCGAAGCTGAGAGGAATTAAGGTATAGTGTTGAATTTGGGCTATCTAAGGATAAATAAGCTGTAACGTATGTTTAATACAAAGTCTCCGGGAGTATTTCTCGGGGACTTTATAACAGTGACAATTAGTTACATATTATGTATAACTTATTATAATGAAACTAATTATACTATTTATTTTAGTATGAATAGCTTTTTTCGTATTTATACTTTGCCAGATTAATTCCGCTTTTTCTTTCTACAAAGGTTGATAGATTTACAAACATATCCAATTTGCCGTTATCGTTTCTTTGTTTGAAGCTATTCTCTATGTCAAAGGTTCCGTGAGGGATTAGGAGAATGTGTAGTTCTCTCCTTTTTGTGTCATTCAAGATTATGTACCAGTCTTCATCCAGCATCTTTGGATTAGGGTTTATCCAGCACTCGTTCTTGTAAGTATCTTTTTCCTTTTCATTTTGACGTGCTGAGTAGTTGTATTTAAACTTTTCAGGAAAAGAGAAGCCTTTATCTTTTAGGTATTTGATTACAACTCTTCTTCCACCGTTTCCATGTTCTAGACAATCGATGATATCGTCTTTTTCATCTTTTGTGGTGTTGATTTTCATTACTCCTATGACATTAAGAATACTCAGAGTTTCTCTGAGAAATGGATCGAGTTCCGCTTTCTTCATGTCATCAAGCTTTTTCTTATTACCGGTCTGCTTGTTTTCGCATTTATATTTTTTCTGGTTCTTTGCTATTTCAATGATGGAGGCTTCAAGATAGTTGATATCTGTTTGATCCAAAGAGTCGTCAGTTGTTGTGATCAACACAGCTTTATTCCACCAACCTTTACCTTTGTCATGTTGTTTTATTCTTTTATGTAGGTCTGATGCTTCGCCTACATAGACTTGAGTATCTGAAAGGAGAAGGTATACACCAAATCTCTTCAGTTCATCGAGATTAAGCATTTTCCCAATATTTGTACGAGGAACTACAAAAACAAGACCTCTCCAATTGGTCCCTGATACCTTCATCAAACCATCGTAGTCGCCATCTTTAAAGAATAGGCTTATTCCTTTTCCACTTTCCATCCTTATATCCCGAATTAATTAGATCACGGCTGGAGATACAGATCAAGATCTGAATAAAAGGATGAAAACTTTAAAAGAAGAATTCTGATGGTTTTCTATAGCGAGTTTCTATCTGATAAGGAGGGAATAGAAACAAAATATCTTGATTAAGAATTGGTGCTGAGAATTAATTCCCAAATGGAAGAGAACAGGGCATCTATCTTTTTGTAAGCCAAAAACTCCAATGTGTCTTATATGTGTAGAAAGTGGACTGTAGAGAGAGAAATATCTTATAATACCTCTTATGACTCTAAAAGAATATTCATCATTACTTTCAGAAACTCTTAATATCTCTGATTATCAAGATATATCTCTCAATGGTGTTCAGATTGAGGCTGAAGATAGAGAGATTAAAAGGGCTGCATTCGCTGTTGATGCTTCTCTTTCAGCAATAAAGAAGGCGGTGGAATGGAATGCTGATATTCTCGTGGTTCATCATGGCCTATTTTGGGGACGATGTGAGACAATTACCGGAGACCACTACAAGAGAGTGTCAGAAGCGATAAAGGGTGGGCTGATGCTATATGGCGTCCACATTCCTCTTGATGCCAATGAGAAATATGGCAATAACGCAGGAATTGCAGATGCCTTGAAACTGGAGAATAGAGTAGGCTTTGGAGATTGGAAGGGAAAAGAGATTGGAGTCATGGGTGATTTGAAAGAGCCTAAGACTCTTAAAGAGATCTCAGATATCTTAGGCTTCGATTGGAATAGAGTCAGAATAATCAATCCGAAGAATAAAGAGGCTTTCTCGTCTATTGCTATAGTCTCTGGTTCAGGATCTGGAGAGATAGACGAGGCAGTTGAAAAAAATGTAGATCTCTTTATTACTGGAGAAATCAAACATGATATCTATTGGAAAGCCTATGAAGCTGGGCTTTCTGTTCTTGCTGGCGGACACTATAGAACCGAGACATTCGGAGTCAAAGCATTAATGAAGATGACAGAGTCGATGGGAGTAGAGTGCATGTTTATTGAAGAGGATACAGGACTATGAAGAATGATAAAGTAAAGAGGTCTTTTCCTTATCTGTTATCTCTATTGATTGTTGTCGCCGATCAAGTCACAAAGTCTTGGATAGTGGCAAATATCCCCGAAGGGACTATAGGTTATTCATTTTTCGGCGATTTCTTGTGGATAGTCCATGTAAGAAACACGGCGGTAGCCTTCAGCATGGGTGATAGCCTGCCATTATTTATTAAGTATATATTCTTCATAGGACTCCCAATTGCTCTTATGGTTTTGCTTTCTTGGGCTGTTTATACTCATAAGCTTGATAAAGAGATCTCCACCTTGCAGCGTTGGTGCCTTGCTGGAATTCTTGGTGGAGGAATGGGAAACTTAATCGACAGAATATTCAGACAACTGAGAGTAGTAGACTGGATAAGCGTCAAGTTTTATGGTCTCTTTGGCTTAGAGCGTTTCCCTACTTGGAATGTAGGTGACGGGTGCGTGGTAGTATCTGTAATACTTTTGTTGATCACGCTGATAGTCGATGAAGTCAAAAATAGTAAAAAGACGGAGGTAAAGTAATATATGGGTGAGAAAAAGGTAAACAAGTGGGTGTTCATGCTTCTTGCTACACTCTTTAATCTGGTATTGGTTTTGGGACTCTTTGTTGTGTTGATGGTCATTTCGTCTCTTATCTGCAATGCTCTCAGCGTTCCAGAAACGATTGTCATTTATGTGCCTTTTGTTGTAATAGTAGCTTCATTCATCCTTTCTTTCCTTATTTATAATAAGGTAATGAAATGGGCAGTTAAGAAGTGGAATCTTAACGAGGCTTTTGAAAAGAGGAACTAAACTCTAATGCGTTATCAACCATTATCCAAGATTACAGACTCTTATTGGTATGCTTTTAATGACGAACCAATCGCCACAAGGGGTGCTTTGAAGCTTTGCGACCCTGCATACCTACTTCCGGAAGAGTCACCGGATGGGCTATGGCATATGTTCGCCCATACTTGGATAGGTTTGGAACACTTCACTTCCACTTCCGGTTTGGAGTGGAGGAGAGAGCATCTCATTACATGGCGCGCACATTCTCCTTTTATTTTCCGTGAAGGGGGAACATACTGGCTTTTTTATGAGATTCACGATAAGACTAATTTTTTCACCAAAAGTGATGATTCTATCTCCGCTTCCCGTATTATGGTAATCTCCTCAAATGACCTTATGCTTTGGTCAAAGCCTAAGCTAGTATTGGACTCCACCAAAATAAAGAGAGCCCAATATAAAGATGGACCCGTCAGAGTATCGCGTCCTCAGTTAATTGAATGGGAAGGAAGATACCGCTTGTATTTCGGTGCAGGGGAAACCAGGATGTATGATACAAGGCAGAAGACAACAGCCAGGCTTATGTATGCAGAGTCCGATTACCTTGATAAAGAGTGGAGAGTAAACCCTGAGCCGTTATTGGAGATTGAACCTGATTCAGAGTATAGAAACTTGGCTGTTGGATCTGTGCGTATTATTCCTTGCTCAGATGGGCTTGCAGCCTTTGAATGTGCTTACTCTTATGATAGGGAGAAGAATAGGTCCACTTCCTGTGTACTTCTTCTTACTTCTCAAGACGGTAGAGATTGGAAGACTGAGAAAGTCATTCAGAAGACTGCAGAAGAGGGCTGGGCCAGCAGATATATAACAAGTGTGGATGTCAGATATAAAGACGGTGAGAATACATGGTATTGTTATTACTCTGCAAACGGTTTTGTTGAGAAATTCGGAATGAAGTTTGTCAAAGAGTCACTGGGACTCTTGTTGGGGACAGATTCCAAACCTACAATTCAGGGATAAACAGCCTAGCATCTTCATGGTAAAGTCAAAATAAATCATGATATTAGCATATGCAAAGATCTCGATTCTGTATCTTTGAATCGGGGGCTTATGGTGAATACATCAGCGTATACTATCTAGGATTATTCCTATTCTTTTCTTTGATTTTGCAAGTAAAGCATTATTCTTTTTAGCTTCTGTTTTATATATGTAGTTATGATTTGTATATAAAGTATATATATAAATCTAGTTATACGTTTATATATATAAACTTTAAAGAAACATCTTAAAATAACATTATATAATTAAAGAAAATATGTGTTGTTTTTTTTATTGCTGATTTATATATATTATATATAAAGGATTATGTATAGGTTATTACACAGATTTAATTGAAAGGTTGCTTCAATATGACTCAGAAGAAGAGTGGTTCGAATACAAAGAAAATTGGTTTGACGCTCATGGCATCGGCGAATATATCTCTGCACTTTCCAATGCAGCAGCAATAAGGGGATTGGAATATGCCTATATGATTTGGGGGATAGAGGATAAGACTAAAAAAATAGTAGGGACAAGTATCAATTATCAACTGGATTATAAAGGTGAACCATATCAACATTATTTGGCTCGTTTAATATCTCCAAGTGTATTCTTCTCATTTAACGAGGTATATATAGGTGAAAAGAGAGTTGTAATTCTTGAAATACCTGCTGCTAAATCTGTTCCAACATCTTTTGATGGTGTCAGATATATAAGGATTGGTTCCAGTAAGGAAAATGTCAGTCGCTATCCTACTAGAGAAGTAGCTCTTTTTTCTGCATTGAATTCGGGAATTCCTTCATTGATTAATCAGGAATCTCAATATCAAGAATTAACTTTCTTAAGATTGTTTACTTATTATGCTGGACGTGGAATATCTTTAAAAGAGGAAACATTCAAGAAGAATCTTCATCTTTTAACAAAGAGTGGTAAATATCCCTTTATCTCGAAGTATGAAAAAGAGTGAATCAAAGGAAGAAATAGAATTGGTACCAGGTTCTCTGGCGATAAATGAGACAGAGGAAAAAATCCTTCTTGAGATTAGGAATAATCCCAATATATCGCTATTAGAGATATCTAATCGCCTGAAACTCTCATACATGACAGTTCAGAAATACTCCGCAAAATTAAGAGAAAAGGGATTCATAGAAAGAGTAGGAAGTAAGAGATGTGGATATTGGAGAGTAATTGAAAAATAATAGGGGCTGTTGCACGAACCATTTAAAGAGTAAGCATAAGCCCCAAACAGGCGGATGTGAGCGAATAGCGAGCATCCGCCTTGCGTTTTTTACGTCCGACGTCAACTTCCAACGGATTCATGTCAATGAACATCCGGCCTCCTTCGAGGCTTTCATTCAATTGCTTCTTATTGATGGTGTCTGTTC
>JALFCJ010000072.1 GCA_022771185.1 Spirochaetales bacterium
AAAAGGAATCTTTGGAGGAATTCCTCAAAAACAGAAGACTTTAGTTGCTGTTTATTAATGGAAAGAAAATGGTCATTCGTTACCTGAAACTTTCCATTAATATAACTTACCATTAACAGAAGACAGGGACATAAAAGCAGCAAAACAATCCTGCTCGCTGGTCTAGGAAAGATAACCAGCGCTCCTGCGGAACACAGGAGTACAAAGGTGGAGAGAATGTCAGACTTCCCAGCATTCAATAATGCTGAAAGCAGTTCTCAACGAAGCCTGAAAGCTGGCACCCTTTAGGGTGGCGGTAGTTCACTTCAGGATAACACAAAAGGTGTAATTTCTTATCCAGAGCCCGGGCTCCTAAAAGATTCACGCCACTTTTCTTTAATTTCCTTGCACTGGAACCGGTCATAAAGAAAACAAGATCTGTATCTTCAATAAATTGATGAACAGTGTAAAGCAAATCGGGTACTCTCTGTATTTCATCAATTACCACGAGTCCCTCAGTCAATTTCTGGGCTTTTAATGTCTCCTCCTATAATGCTGGATTCTGTAAGACTTTGTAGTAGAGAACATTGGAAAGAAGATTCTATTTTAAAACAGGAGTTTTTTAATTCTTTTTTTGCATACATCGATTTTCCAGTCATTCTTGGTCCCAACAAGATAACAGATCTTTTTTCAAGAATCTTATTCTATATGATGCTTAATGCATTCTTCCATTTATCTAATCTCCATATCTAATAAATGTCAAAAATCCGATTTTAGAAATCGTTTTTTTTGATTTTATCAATTTACAGAATTAGATAATTTGATATTTTATGCTTAAAGGCTCCTTTTAACAAAAAAAACACCCCTAACTTTTCGATTAGAGGTGAAGTCTTTCTTATACAGTAAGCTCGTACTCTTTACCGTCGTCAAAGTAATGGGAAAGCTCTGTAGGCTTAAATATTCCCTTGTTTGTTACGATACCGGTGATAAGGGAAGGCGGAGTCATATCGAAGGCTGGGTAGTAGCCTTTTACTCCACTATCAACCTTGGCCGTTCTTACTCCCATAGCTTCTAGAGAGAAGTTTGGATCTCTCATTTCTATTGTTACAGTATCCCAAGTAGGGTGGCCTACATCTGGTGCCCCCGATACATATACAGGAACTCCGAAGTGTTTGGCACAGATTGCTATCTGACTTGTTCCCACCTTATTGAATACATAGCCGTCTACGCTGATAGCGTCTGCAGCGCAGGTAAATACATCCACACCTTCTTTTGCCATGACGAAGGCTGGCATGTTATCAGTAATGAGAGTAGTGTCGAAACCCATCTCTGAGCATACTGTGGATGTAAACCTAGCGCCTTGGAAATATGGACGGGTTTCTGGGCAGAAGAGCTTGATGTTATTTCCCCTCTCCCTGCACTCCAGGAGCATCATGCCAAGTATCGTCTCAGCATAGCACTGTGTCATTACTGTGCCGTTCTGAGGGAACTTCTCCACAAGATACTTGGCAGCGTCCCTGACTCTGTTGTATCTGGCGTTATTCATCTCCACAACAAAGTCTCTTACAGCTTCGTCTGCTCTCTTCCCCTCCTCAAAGGCCTTCATTGCCACAGGAATACATGCTTCTGTAAGCATCTTCATTCTCTTAGTGGTTGTAGGACGGGATGTGGAGATGATTCTAGACGATTCCTCCAAATATCTCCTCATCTCTTCTCTTCCCATATCCCTGCACTTCCATGCAGCAAGGGCCATGCCCATAGGAGCGAGAGTATATGGGCCTGTAGACTGAGTAACCATGTCACTTATAGCCTTGGCGACTTCCTCTACGCTTTTACAGACCACAAACTCTATTTTGGCTGGATATACTCTTCTATCGAGAACCCTTACTTCACCTTCATCGTACCATGCCACGTTCTCATAACGGAGCATGAATGCTAAATCTTTATCTGCTCTTTCCATAGTTTTATTCTATATCATTTGGCTTTTTGGGGAATAGCTTTTCTTATATTTCAGCCTTTACTCCCTCTGGAGTCTTTCTTACTTTCCTGTAGACAGTAATAAGCATTGTAGTCATACATAAGGTTCCTCCCACTGCCTGCGATATTGCCTCTGCATAGAATACACCCTTAACTCCCAGAAAGAGAGGAAGAAGAAGTGTAAGAGGAACTACAAGCACTACCTTTCTAAAGAGAGAAAAGAACACCGCGCGTCGTGGGCAGTTAAGGGCCACGAAAGTATTCTGCCCTGAGTTTTGGAAACTCATGCAGAAGAAGCATGAGAAGTATATGCGAAGTAGAGGGACTGTAAGGTCCAAAAGTTCCTTGTCAGGAGTGAAGATGGAGATGAAGATATGAGGAAGAATCATCACCATTCCCCAGGCAACTAAGCCGTAAGAGATACACATGACAATAAGGCTTCTAATTGTCTTACACACTCTCTTATTCAGCTTCGCCCCATAGTTATATCCCATAACCGGCTGAGATGAAGAAGAGATGGCTGAGATAGGTAGTGCAACTACCTCTCTCATGCTGTTGATAATGCTCATGGCTCCTATATATAAGGCACCAGATGCGCCGCCATAAGCGCGGAGGGTTATGTTGGCGACTCCCTGGGTAAGGCTGTTTGTAACTTTGAAGCTGAAGCCGCTTATTCCAAGCTTTATTATTTTACCAAGAAGAGAAGGAACAATCCGGAGTCTCTTTAGCTTCACTTCGTCTCCCTTAATAAGGAAGTATATTACCCAAAGGGCGGAACACCCTTGGCTTATTACTGTAGCTGCAGCCGCTCCCTTCACTCCCATTCCGAGAATAAAGATAAAGATAGGATCAAGAATAATATTGATCATTGCTCCTATCATTACAGTAGCCATTCCCACTACAGCGTGGCCTTGGGCTGTAATGAAGGGATTGGCGCCAAGAGAGATTAAGACAAAGGGTGTTCCCAATAGATAAATGGAGAAATAACTCTTGGCAAAGGAGAATGTAGTCTCGTCAGCTCCCATGATAGGTAATACTACATTCATTAGTGAATAAAGAAGGATCATCAACAATAGGGATGTGAGAAGCAGAAACGACACTGATGTCTCTAGGATATCACCAGCCTTCTTATCGTCACCCTCACCTCTCGTTATAGAAAAAAGAGGAGCTCCTCCAGAGGAGACAAAGCCCGCAAAGGCATTAATAAAGGAGATTAATGGAAAGGCTACACCTACTCCCGAGAGAGCCAGTGTACCTGATGACGGGATATGCCCGATAAACATCCTATCTACGATGTTATATGTTACATTGACAAGCTCAGCCAAGAATATAGGGGCTGCAATGCTTATCATGTGCATAGGCACGCTGCCCTTTGAAAAATCTCCCTTCTTTATTCCCATGACAAAATGTTCCGATATTTCAAAAAAAGAAACAAGCCTTTCTTTTTCTTTTGAACTTAACCAGAATCAATGATTTATCCTTGAAAATATAAAACTCCCTTGGAAAAGTGCAGTGTGGGGACCAAAAGTCCCTTGGAAAAGTGTATCAAGTACAAAAAAGTCCCTTGTAAAAAGTGTACTTTGATAAAAAATGGTACAATTAATTGGAAACAAAAGTATTAAAAAGGTGCAATTAATTAGATTTTTTTACCCCTAAAAGGTGCAATTAATTAAATATCATCAAGAAAAGTCATCACCAACACTTCCCGTTAAAGTACTTTGAATTATGTCCCTATCATGGTAGATACCAATATCGTCCCCTTACGACTTTTCTGTTCCATGTAAAGAGAATTGCTTAATGATCCAGATATGTATAATCGTAGGCAAAGCTGTGTAGAGTGGATAGATGTACTCCTTCATTTACACAAAATTTGAACTCCCTTGGAAAAGTGTACTTTGATAAAATAGGTACAATAAATCAGAAACAATGATCTTTTGTCTCTTTTTCTACGTGCAATACAGCCTCTTAGACCAAAATTTCGACATTTTAAGGGATTTTCGCGTTCTATATAGTGAAGGAGTCATTCCTTCAGCAAAAACTTTATATAGGAGGATTTGATGTCAAGTACATCAATAGCAGAAAATCTGGCCAATGCCGAAGACAAAGCGGCAGGCGACAATACGGCAAAGAATCTGGTGGCCTACAAGGCGGTGCTGGCATGGACGCTGAAGACCACATGCAAAGAGTTTTCTGATTTCAACGTGGACTTCATTGCAGAAAACTGCATTGGCGACGTCTCCATCTCAGAGAAGGCTGTACACCAGGACCACCCCGATAGGGAGAAAAAACTGGATGGGGACGAGAAAGTCACGGCGATGAACTCTGAGTCTTCTTCAAAGAATGAGGGTTCGGTCTATTTTGACCTTAGGTTCAGAGCAAGGGTGCCTGGAAAGGACGGGGACATTTTTCTCATACTGAACATAGAGGTGCAGAATGACGATGACACTCCTTATGCCCTCGTCACAAGAGGCATCTACTACTCTGCAAGAATGATTTCAGAGCAGTATGGGACAGTGTTCAAGAACATGGGCTACCAAAAGATACAGAAGGTATACTCCATTTGGATATGCCCCGCACCGGCGGAAAAGAGAAATGGCAGCATACTCCAATACAGAATTGTCGAGAAGGAAGTAATGGGTAAGAGCTTTATAAATGAGGATGATTACGATAAAATGGAAGTGGTAGTAATAGGCGTGGGTGAAGGCTGTGACTACAGCGACAGATCCATAACCGGACTCTTTTCAGTACTCTTCTCATCAAAGATGGAGCTGGAGGAGAAAAAGAGAATACTTGGCGGTACTTATGGAATAGCGATGACCGAGAAATTTGAAAGTGAGGTGGAAAAGATGGACGGTATAGGTAAAGCATATGAAAAGGCTGGTCGTATAGATGGACTCGTTGAGGGGCAATTAAGAACATTGAATAATCTTATTAAAAATGGAAAACT
>JALFCJ010000086.1 GCA_022771185.1 Spirochaetales bacterium
GCTTGATAATGCCTATGTCATCACACACTTTTTGTGGCATGGCACTATATCCACCTACTTGAGAGTAACTATCTCTTCTCATCATTACATATTGCCCGATACCTATAGCGAAAGGTATGAACTGAATAGGGTTAAGTATGAAGTGGGGTAGAACTACATTTGAAAAAGTCATGGCTGCTGTGACTACGCCTCCACCATAGGTAGTTACGCCTTGGTATGGAAAACCTGAGAGGATATCCAAGTTGCCTTCTTCCATGTATCTGACACCCATTGAAATGGAAGATGGATTGTGTACTGTATCTGCATCTGTGCAAAGAAGGATATCTCCGTCGGCATGAGGAATAAGGTTCAATAAGGCATTGATCTTTCCATATGGAGATAGCCTTTTAGTGTTCTCATTTTTGAAGCCTTTAATTTTGTCACTCTTTGCCATGTAGCTTTGGATAATGCTCCAGGTAGAGTCTGTAGACTGGTCGTCTATGATCAATACTTCGTAATTGGGATAATCTTGGTTTAAGAGAGAATCCAAGAGGCGGGGCAGGTGTTCCTCTTCGTTTCTGGCAGGAATTATTACTGATACCTTTTTCTTTCCGTCAATATTTATTCTTTCTGCTTTACTTCTATGACGGCAGAAAAAAAGAAGATTAGAGAGTGTGCATAGTAGGCACCAAGCTCCAAAGATCAGTGAAATCCAAGAAAGAATCGAAAGGAATATTTTCATTTCAGTTTTTTCTCCAAGTCTCTCTCCAACTCCAGTAGAGGAGGTTCTCCATAGTAAATATCAAAGGCAAGATCAAGATACTCTTTGCTCTCTTTATAATCTTTTCTATTAAAATGTGCTGTCGCCAAAGCTCCATAGGCTGAGTACTTATTCGAGATAGAGATATTATCAATCTCCTTTAGTATAGGCTCCAAGCCTTTGATTGCGTTTTTGTTTGAGCCACCGGCAATCTGAGGTGTATAAATAAGCCTCCAACCATTTGTAACAATAAAGTAAGCTTCATCCGGGTACTTCTTTATAGCTTCTTTTGTAAGATTTGAGTTCTCAAGTCCTGCACCTAAGTAGTCTTTACTTATGTAAGTTTTTGCAGATGAATAATCTATCTGAGCTATGAGATTAAGAATCTCATTGCTTTTATCCATAGAGTCTACATAGTTCTTGTTATACACTAGATGCTCTTTTGCTTCATCTTTGTAATCGTTGTCAGCCAAGTATCTGGAATAAAGATATTCTGCCCTCGCTTTCTCGAAATCCGTTACATCAGATTTAATAAAAGAAGAATAAACAGGGTCTACTATGCTTCTTTCTTTGTTGCACTTTATTACTTCTTCAAGCTCCAGCCACTCCTTGGTATCAAAGACTTTCAGTGAGTCGGTGATGGAAAAGAGTGGGGTAAGAGCTAAAACTAAAATCAATAAGAACAGTACTTTCTTTCTCATTATAAGTTAATAATACTTTTGATCAGAAATACGTCTGATTATGTATCCCTCCTTAAGGGGTAAGTCAGTTTGAATCAATCACTTCTTCATGTGGTCCAGCTTGAAGAGAGGAAAACCGTTTTCATCGAGGATCTTGAAATTTGAATCAGATAATAGAGGAACATCAGGGCCGATAAACTCCAATGTCTGGCCGTTTTTTATCTGATTCCTGCAGTCAATTTCCCAAACACAGTCTCTGACTTTCTTTCCAACTGTTCCTAAGAACGTATAGGAGCGTTCGTATCCATAGCTTGTAGGACGAGATACATCATCGTCAACTCTTGCTTCAATCGGATCGTCACGAAAGAAGAAACCTGTGGTAAATTCCCTATGGGATACATCGAATATATCCCTCTTGTATAGGTCTTTGTCTTTGTCATTGTCGATGGCTTTTCTATATGCTCTTGTAACTACTGCCACATAATAGACGCTTTTCATTCTGCCTTCGATTTTCAAAGACGAGAGTCCTGCATCCTCCAACTCTTTTACATGGTCGATCATACACAGGTCTTTGGAGGAGAGGATTGTAGTGTAGTCATCATTCTCTTCAATAGGGAAATATGTACCTTTTCTCTCTTCTTCCTCCAAGGCATACATCTTGTAATTCCAGCGGCATGTATGGGAGCAGTCTCCTCTGTTGGCGCTTCTTCCTGTAAGGAAAGAAGAGAGCATGCATCTTCCCGAGTATGACATGCACATGGCACCATGTACGAAAGCTTCCAATTCCAATTCAGGAACCTTGTCTTTGATTCTCTTTATATCGCTGAGACTGGCTTCGCGACCAAGTATCACTCTTTCAAATCCCATGTCTTTGTACATCTTGGCGCTTTCACTGTTTATACAGGAAGCTTGTGTGGATAGATGTAGGGCCTTGTCTGGAAAGTTCTTCTTAAGGAAGGGGACTGTTCCTATGTCAGATACGATAAATGCATCGAAGGGCCAGGAGGCTATCTCATCTTTCATAGAGTGTAGCTTCTCCATTTGGCTCTCCTTAAAGAGAATGTTCATTGTGCAATATATCTTTTTCCCTGTCTTCTCTTTAAGAGCTTTTACTTTGTCCACTTCTTCTTGTGAGAAGTTTCCTGCATTTGCTCTTAAAGAGAATTCTGTCATTCCCATATATGCTGCATCTGCACCATAGTTAAATGCAGTCTCCAATTTCTCATAGTTACCTGCAGGTGAAAGAAGCTCTATTGCCATTTTACCGCCTTTCCGAAAGCTTCGGCCTGAAGGAATGTCTCTTCTTCTCTCTCTTTCTTCTCTTTTTCCTTGCGTTCCTGATCAAGCTTTACAAGTTCTTCTTTGCTTAGTCTATGTGTTGATTCAGAAGGGAAGGCAATGGCGATCACTTCCTGAATATCTTTTACAGGATGGAAAACTACATCACCCTTTACTTCATCATCCAACTTTTCAAGGTCTCTGATATTTGAGAAAGGAATAATGATTTCTTGTATTCCGTTTCTTCTTGCACCTAGAATCTTTTCCTTCAATCCTCCGATTGCCTCTACCTTTCCTGTAAGGGTCAGTTCTCCTGTCATGGCAAGCTTTTCTTTTACTCCTACCTCTCTATACATGGACCAAAGGGCAGTAAACAGAGTGATACCGGCACTTGGTCCATCTTTTGGCACTGCACCTTCAGGACAGTGGAGGTGGACAGAGTGGTTTTCGAAGAATGAGATATCCAAACCTCTAAGGTATGCTTCTTCTTTTACTCTTGAGAATGCAATGGATACTGATTCCTTCATTACATCTCCCAGCTGCCCGGTAATCTTCATTTCACCTTTCTGAGGCAGGGCTACAGCCTCCACAGGTATTACATCTCCACCTGCACTTGTCCAAGCGAGGCCCATAGCCATACCTATGCTGTCTGCTACTCTGATGTCATCGGCTGGATAAAGAGGAAGGCCAAGATAATCCTTGAGGTCCTTTGAGCTTACTTTTACAGGAAGCTTCATCTCTTCTTCAGGTGTCTCCAGAATCTTGAGGGTTACTTTTCTCATTATCTTGTCCAGCTGGTTTTTGTATTGTCTGACGCCAGCTTCTCTTGCATACTCCTCGGCAACTCTTCCAAGAGTCTTCTCGTCGATTCTGAACTCTCTCTTTTTCAATCCGTTTTTCTTCATCAAATCAGGGACAAGATACTCTTTTCCGATATGAATCTTCTCTTGAGGAGTGTATCCCTCCATCTCGATGACCTCCATTCTGTCATAGAGAGGACGAGGAATTCTTGAGAGGTCGTTGGCTGTTACGATAAATAAAACTTTGGATAAGTCGTATGGGAGATCCAGGTAAAGATCTCTGAAGTTTACGTTCTGCTCAGGGTCCAATACTTCCAAAAGTGCAGAAGCCGGGTCTCCGTTGACGCTTTCACCCATCTTGTCGATTTCATCTATCAGGATTACAGGATCCACAGTCTTTACTGTCTTTATTGCCTGAATAAGTTTTCCAGGTAGGGCTCCTATATAAGTTCTTCTGTGTCCTTTGATTTCAGCCTCGTCTCTCATTCCTCCTACGCTGAAGCGGTAGAATTTTTTATTCAATGCTTTTGCAATAGAAGAAGCCACGCTGGTTTTTCCTACTCCCGGAGGACCTGCAAGACAGATGATGGCACCTTTCGTGCTCTGGGCCTTAAGCCTGGAAGCCAAGAATTCTACGATTCTCTCTTTTACTTCCTTCATACCGTAGTGGTCCTTCTCC
>JALFCJ010000092.1 GCA_022771185.1 Spirochaetales bacterium
TTATCAGGATTGGTGACTTTAGTTGCTATGCCATAGGTAGAAGCAAAGTCACCCATGTTAATGGCAAGAATCATTATGTCTCCATCGTTACGCAGCACAAGGTTTCCAAGGTCTACGTCACTATAAGATGTGCAGTATGGAGCTTCTAAAGTCTCGTCGCCTAAGCTGATTGTGAATACGTCTCCATATTCAGCGCCAATTGAGTCCATATCGCTCTTTGTAATGGAAAGAACCAGGTTTCCATACTTCTGGATGTCGTTTACAGAGCTTTCAAGAGCTTTAACTTCTTCTACAACAGGTTCAGTTGTAACTTTTGTTGCACAGGAAACTGTGAAACAAAGAGCCAAAACAATCAATGAGATTATTAATAAATATCTTTTCATGTTATTCTCCTAACATCAAGGTAGCCTATAATCTCTCCAAAGAAAAGATGTCAAGCTGACAAAAAGGCAATAGAATTACTATGGGAGTTGATAAAGTGAGAAAAGAGATTATTGAGTATCTTTATCCATTGAATCAAGAAGAGACTGAAGCCTTGGGTAATTCTATGAATATAGACAGGTCCATCTATATGAATGGAAGCGGGGATGTGGTGAGAGCTGAAAAACTCCTTGAAAAGGGAAGGGTTGTTGCACTGAGGCCTCACACTAGGCTTGTCACCTTTCCTTTTCATAGCCATAGCTATGTAGAGCTTGTATATGTGGCGGAAGGAAAGATGGTGCACATCATCAATAATAAGAAGATAGAGCTGAAAAAGGGTGAAATTCTTCTTTTGGGCGAAGGCGTAGAACACGCAATCGAGAAAACGGGGATCAACGATATTGCCATGAATGTGATTATCAGGCCATCCTTCTTCTCTTCTATCATCTCTTCTTTCACATCTTCAGACTCTGAATTAAAGAGTTTTATTCTCGATACTTTGAAAGGAAAAGAAAACTCCGGTTATCTTCACTTCTTTGTAGAGAATGAAATACCAATACAAAACTTGATGGAGAATCTTGTTTGGGCATATGTGAAGAAAACACCTCAGGAAAGCGAAATATATAGATCTACTCTCTCTCTTCTTTTCACTCATCTTATCTCATCAAATCTACAAGCTGAAATAGAGGATGAAGACAAAGCTACGCTCTTTAAAGTCTTTTCGTATATCTACGACAACTATAAAGAGGGAACCTTGGAAGAGTGTGCTGACAGTGTAGGATACTCCGTGACTGCTCTCTCAAGGATGATTAAGCGTGAAACAGGAAAGACTTGGACAGATCTTTTGAAAGAAAAGAGACTAAGCATTGCAGTATGGTTTCTGCAGAATACCAAAGAAAACATCGATGATATATCGCGAAGTGTAGGATATGAAAATGTAAGCTACTTCCATCGGCTTTTCAGGGCCAAATACCATATGGGGCCTAAAGAGTTTAGAGATGCAAGAAAGGACACTTTTTTAGATAAATAAGGACCTCCCGCAGCTCTCTTTCCCATGCAAAAATATAAGCATGAAAGATAGGATTTTACATCTGGCAATCGACATCGGCGCCTCCAGTGGCAGACATATTCTTGGCTTTCTGGAGAACGGTGAAATAAAGACAAAGGAAATTTATCGTTTCCCTAATGGTGTCAAAAACGTTGACGGCCATCTTACATGGGATATCTCGTCACTCTTGAGTGAAGTAAAAAAGGGAATAGATGTTGCACTCTCACTCTATCCTGTCAAGTCTCTCTCCATAGACACATGGGGCGTAGATTACGTCCTCCTAAGTGATGACAAAATAATAGAGCCGGTATTTGCATACAGAGACCACAGGACAGATGAAGTGATCGATACTGTCCATAACATCATGCCGTTTAAAGAGCTCTATAAGAGAACTGGAATCCAGTTTCAGAGCTTTAATACAATCTACCAGCTTTATTGGGACTCTATAAATGATAGGCTAAGTGATGCAACAGAGTTTTTGATGATTCCTGAGTACCTATCCTATGCCCTTACTGGAAACAAGGTCAAAGAGTATACAAACGCTACTACTACAGGATTAATCAACAGGGAAAGCGGTGAGTACGACAAAGAAATCATCAGCGCTCTCTCCCTTCCTTCTTCACTATTTACTCAACTCTCTTCTCCTAAGACTAAAGTGGGAGAGTATAAAGGCATAGATGTTATTCTTTGTGCCACCCATGACACGGCATCTGCTGTGGAAGGAATGGGTATTGAAGGTAATGAGCCCTATATTTCTTCTGGAACTTGGTCTTTACTTGGATTAAAGGTTCCTTCACCAATTACTGATGAAAAGAGCGAGAAAGGAAACTGGTCCAACGAAGGTGGCGTAGGATACACCAGGTATCAGAAGAATATTATGGGAATGTGGCTTATTAATAGGCTGAAAGAGGAGCTGGAACCAAGTATTTCATTTGTAGAGTTCAATGCCATGACAGAGAGTTCCACTTTTGAAGGCTTTGTTGATGCAGAAGATCCAGCATTTCTTTCTCCTGTAAGCATGAAAGAGGCCTTTGACGAGAAACTGGGAGTTAAAGGTCTCTCATCTAAAGACTATTTTAGATGCGCTGTTACATCCCTATCAAAGAGCTATGGGAAAGCCATAAGGGAACTAGAAGAGAATACAGGAAGAAAGTTTACGAAACTCTTTATTGTTGGAGGTGGCGCCAACAACAGACTATTAAATACGTTGACTGAAAAAGAAACAGGACTATTAGTTGTCGCTAGGGCAATGGAAGCAACTGCAATAGGAAACTTAAAGATACAAGCGGAGGCATATGATGAGTTATAATGAAGCAAAAGAAAAATACTCAAGGTTAGGCGTAGACACAGAAAAAGCCATAGAGAAGGCAAAGAGTGCTGCAATCTCACTTCATTGTTGGCAGGGCGATGATGTAAGAGGATTCGATACAGATCCAAATAAGCCTCTTACTGGCGGTATCCAGACTACAGGAAACTATCCAGGAAGAGCCAGAAATTACAAAGAACTCATGGCCGATATGGATATGGCCCTTTCTCTCATTCCTGGAAAAAAGAAGATCAATCTTCATGCTTCTTATGCTATCTTCCCAGAAAACGAATGGGTGGATAGAGACAAAATCGAACCAAAACACTTCAAGCCTTGGGTTGATTTCATGAAAAAGAGAGGGCTTGGCGCAGACTTTAACCCGACATTCTTCTCTCATCCGATGTGTGACCCTTTGACTCTCTCTTCTCCAAGCAAAGAGACAAGAGACTTCTGGATCAGACATGGAAAGGCTTGTTTGAGAATTAGCGAGTATCTTGCAAAAGAGACAGGCGAGAAGTGTACTATGAATATCTGGACAGGAGATGGCTTTAAAGATATTCCAGCCGATAGACTTGGTCCAAGAAAGAGATATAAAGAGAGTATAGATGAAATACTCTCCGAGCCGTTTGACTTCAATCTTGTGAAACCTTGTGTGGAGAGCAAGGTCTTTGGAATCGGAGTTGAAAGTTATACTGTTGGCTCGGCAGAGTTCTCACTTCTATATGCTTCCTTAAATAAAGATAAGTGTATTCCCCTTATGGACAACGGACACTATCACCCGACAGAAGTAGTAAGTGACAAAATTAGCTCTCTATTGGCTTATTTTCCTGAAATAGCACTCCATGTTACAAGACCTGTCAGATGGGACAGCGACCATGTTGTGCTATTTGACGACGAGACAAGAGAGATTATGAAAGAAGTAGTAAGATGCGGAGGCTTAGAAGGTAGAGTAAACATCGCCCTCGATTACTTTGATGCTTCCATCAACCGTATCGCCGCTTGGGTACTGGGTGCAAGAAATGCTGAGAAGGCACTTCTTTATGCCCTCTTGGAGCCTTCCAAAAGCTTAAAAGAGAAGCAGGATTCCAGTGATTTCACTTCACTACTTGTTGAAATGGATGAAGAGAAGACACTTCCATTCGGAGAAGTATGGAATGAATATTGTTCTCGTTGTGGCGTACCTGAAGACGGCGATTGGCTGAAAGAAGTAAAGAAATATGAGAGTAAAGTACTAAAGGAGAGAGTGTGATGAAAAAGAATATACTTGAAAGCAAGTTCTTGAAGGAAATGATGTCTACTACAGCAAATATGTATAGACTAGGCTGGGATGAGAGAAACGGTGGAAATATCAGCTACTTACTTAGAGACTATGATCTATCTGAGTACCTTGATCTTGATAACGTAATAAGAGAGATCCCTATGGGCTTCGAGGCCCCTTCTCTTATTGGCGAATGCTTTCTTGTCACAGGAACAGGTAAGTACTTTAAGAACGTAGAGAGTGACCCTGAGAATAATCTTGGAATCGTTAGAATCGGAAAAGATGGAAAGACAGCAGAGCTACTATGGGGTTTTGCAGACGGGGGAAGGTTTACTTCCGAATTCCCAGCTCATTTGATGAGCCACATGGCAAGACTCAAGGTCGATGACAAGAATAGAATCGTTATGCACTGTCATCCTACATACACTCTTGCAATGAACTATGTACACACTCTCGATGAGAAAGAGTTCACTCATACTCTCTGGCAGATGTGCACAGAGTGTATTGTAGTTTTTCCTGATGGAGTAGGAGTGCTGCCTTGGATGCTCTGCGGCACCAACTCCATCGGCGAAGCTACAGCAAAGAAAATGGAAGAGTTTAGGCTTGTTGTATGGGCGATGCATGGTATCTATGGATCAGGAAAGACTATGGATGAGACCTTCGGTTTGATCGAAACGGTAGAGAAGGCTGCCCAGATCTTTATGCTAACTTCCCATATGGAGAGAATAAACACTATAAAAGACAGTGAGATGAAAGAACTTGCTGAGTTCTTTAAAGTCGACTATCGCAAGGATTTTCTTGACTGTTAAGTGAATCGATGGTAATTATCAAAGAGCCTGCCGCCATAAATAAAAGTGCCAAATAAAAAGTAGGGGCAGGCATTTCTTTGAATATCAAGAAAGAGAGAATTACTCCAATAAATGGATTTACAGCGTAATAAGCGCTGGTCTTGGCGGCTCCGAGATATCTTTGGGCATAGATATAGAAGTAAATGCTCATTCCATAACTGAAGAACCCAAGGATCAAAGCAGGAATTAACAGCGTTAGATTATCTAATCTCTCTCCAACGATCAAACCCAGAATTACTCCTCCGCTTCCACTAAATATTCCTTTAATAGCTACTGTTTCCATTGGGTCTTTGTTGCTTAGTCTCCTGGTGCAGTTGTTCTCCAAACCCCAGAAACAAGTTGCGAGAATTATTAGAAGCGAACCTTTGTCTATAGAAAAAGAGGTGCTCCTGTTGTAGGAAAGAATAAAAGAAGAAAGAGTGATCAAAAGGATGGCAAGCCCACTCTTTCTCGATACTCTCTCCCGAAAGAATAATAAGGCGATGATAGCTGTAGCCACAATCTCGAAGTTTCCTAAAAGGGATGCGTTTTCACTTCGTGTGATAGATAGACCCTTCATCATAAATACCGGTGCCGCAATATCCAGGATGACCATCAATACTACATAGACCATATCGCTTTTATCTATTCTTTCTCTTTCTTTGTTTTTGTTTGTAAAAAATAG
Source organism: Spirochaetales bacterium (assembly GCA_022771185.1). GTDB lineage: Bacteria > Spirochaetota > Spirochaetia > Sphaerochaetales > Sphaerochaetaceae > Ornithospirochaeta. The sequence continues at coordinate 5,545 of JALFCJ010000092.1, forward strand.
AGTGGATGTAGTACCTATTCCTGCTCCAAGATATAATACTCCAGCTAAGAGCGTAGGCGGAAAAGAGGACAACAAAACCTTTGAAAATGGTGAAGAGAATGAATACAACAATGCTGCCAAAAGTGCAAAGAATGATGCTTTCAAAGTTTTGTCCATAAAAATAGTTTAGCTCATTATGTATATATAGAGTAGAGCAAAGTGACGAGAAGGGGCGTTTTATGGTATATAGAATATATGGCTGATCCTGTAATAATCAAAATCGATGACGATACCTGGCGTATTGAGAATGACGGAGTAAGGTTTTTCCTTCTCAAAGGAAAAGAGAAGGCACTGCTTATAGATAGTGGTATGAATGTAAAAGGCGTCAGAGAGATGGCAGAGCATCTGACAGATCTTCCTTTGATACTACTTAACACTCATGGCGATATAGACCATGTGGGAGGAAACGATGAGTTCCCTTCTTTTATGATGCATCCATCTGAAGCTGCCAACTACTATGGAATGCAGAAGAGAATTGGAATAATCGACCCTGTGTATGACGGCGACATCATAGACTTAGGAGATAGAAAACTGGAAGTAATGCTTACTCCTGGCCATACTCCAGGCTCTATTATGCTTCTCGATACATCCAAGGGAGTAGTATTCTCAGGAGACTCCATACAAGACGGAAATATCTTTCTCTTTGGTCCTATGAGAGATATCAGGGCATATGCTCTCGGCTTGAAGAGGCTTGAAAAATGGAAGGGGAGATTTGACATAATCTATCCTTCACATGGTACATTTCCTGTCTCTCCTTCCATTGTCGACAAACTCATTGATGGAGCAAAGAGAGTCATGAGACATGAGATAGAAGGGCATAAGGTAAGTGTTTTCGGCATGGATGTAATGGTTTATGACATCGGATGCGCAAAGATATTGGGAGATGTAAATGAGAAATAGGGGAGAAGAAGCATATAATTATTTTCTACAGGGTTATAACTGTTCTCAGGCTGTCGTAATGGCATATAGAGACTTCTTTCCCTCCCATGCCTTGGATACTATCCTCTCTCTTTCTTCTCCCTTCGGTGGAGGAATGGGAAGACTAAGGGAAGTGTGTGGTACAGTCAGTGGAGCTTTCATAGTATTAGGTAGCGTATATGGCTTCAATGTTCCAGGAGACAGTGAAAAGAAGAAGATTCTCTATGGAAAGATGCAGGAATTTGCAGCTCTCTTTGAGAAAGAGAATGGGAGTATTATA
>JALFCJ010000093.1 GCA_022771185.1 Spirochaetales bacterium
TGTCATCAATAAGAGTTTTTGCTCCTTCAAATATGGGCTCTTCTTTAAGAGTATCAATGGGGCTGGAGTCCTTCTTTATATAGAAAGAACTAAAAAAAGATTCGTCGACCTCTTTATCTGCCTCTTTAAGGCTGTCAAATCTATCCAGCTCATAAATATGATCTTCAAGATCATTTACATACTCTTCACTAAAGTATCTCTCTATAGAGTTGTCGATTTTATTAAAGACGTACTCATAGTCTATATATAAGTCTTCGTCTTCATAGCGCTTAGCAATGTTCTTTAAGTCTTCTTTTGTGTATCCTGGGTCTTCAAGAAGAATAAGGCGAGAGTATTGGCACTCTTTATTTATGATCTTTACTAAGCTCTCCAGATATCTATCGCTTTCAATGATAGTGATACATCTATCATGGTGCTTTGCCAAACTCGTGGCAAAATCCTTTGCTACATTGTCAAAAGAAGAGATAGGGGAGTCAAAAGAAAGGGAGAACGTTACAGCACAATCTTTAGCTTTCTCATATAGGGAATCGACTAAACTCCAGTTTGAGTTATAACCGTAATAGTCCTTTTCAAGGATAAGATTAAAGTAGTGAGGACTGGAGATTCTTCCTTTTTCTTTTAGAGAATATATGAGAGCTTCTCTCATAGCTTCTCTTCGCTTTTCGTTTTCAGAGACGATATAGTAGATAGTAGGAGAAAGGTTAGAGTTATCCTGAATTCTCTTTATCTCTCTTTTGAGACTTATTGGATACTCCGTGTGGCGGGGCATAACTACTTCTTCTCTTGGAACTTCTAATTCTTCGACTATTTCCTCCTGTCCTTTATATAAACGAGTAGAGTAGAATTTATATCCGCAATTAGTGGCTTCTGTCATTCTTTCCTCATATTCATTGTTCGATATCTTCTTTCTTGAGAATTTACTCTCTTCAAGTCCCAATTCCTTCAAAAAGTCATAAAAATAGGAGAGGCAGTTTTTATAGACTTCATAAGCAACATGAATGGAGTCTTTATCAAAGAGAAAAGGAAAAATGAAGAAACAGGGGAATCTTTGAACTCTTTTTGCTGTTTCAACCACTTTCTCTTCAAGTTCTTCTGTTTTTAGTTTCTTTAACTCTTCACTTAGTAATATTGATGACTTGTAATACATATTCGTCTCCTAAGAGTAGATAGAACGGAAGAGAGAAGAAAGCAAAAATAATGATGATTATTATCCTTAGAAGGTGCTTAAGAACACGAGATTTAGACTGATCAAGGAAGCTTTAGCATCCACAGTTCATTATCGATGACAATTGTCAGTTTGTTGCCATTTGCTCCGCCATATGCTTTTCTTCTTGTCGCGAAGTCAGTGAAATCTATCATAATCATTCTCCTGAAGTAAAGTCTTAACGTATTCTAAGTCTTGTTGCAGTTTCATGAGAGATGAGATCCTCAACTTCAGCAACATTGATTGAACTTCTTAATTGTTCCCAGTAATCACCGGCAAGAGTGCTTCTTTTTCTTTTCGATACACGGTATTCGGATATGGAATCAGACAGAAAAACCGGAATGACTCCAGAGACTTCTTCTTTTTCAAGAGAGAGTAACTCTTCCATTGTGATTCCCAACGTTTTGGATAATGACAGAAGAGTCCTCCTTTGCAGTCTTCAAGACAGTTTCTTCCAGATGCTATGTCCTGAAGAGTTGACAGAGGAAGTCCGCTTTCTTTTGAAAGCCGATAAACAGAGAATCCTTTTTCAGATAATAGATCCATGAACGTTAAAGTAGAATTATTATGTCATAGAGATATAATTACAAGAAATAAGCTTCTTATTGGATTCTGCCTCCCATTTAATCATGTTAGCGTCGGTCAAAAACAACTCTACGATTAAACTTGACAGTAGAATCACAAAAAATCTTTTTTACATCCCACATTATTGAAGTCTAAAGATTAGTTTCACTCTGTATCATCACTGTCTTCATACACGACCTCTAGGCAATCAGTTTCAAATTCTTCTGTAGCCAAATATTTATATAGGGTATCTTTCGCCTTTCTTAGTTCCAGAGTTGCATCATCGTAGTCTTTTTCAACTTCTTCAATATCAAAGTTGCGATATTCATATTCAATTATTCCATCACACATAGAGCGATTAAAGAAACTACGCATCTTCAGTGAATATAGTCTACTTATTCTTTTATCAAGGTATTCAATGTACATTTTTAGTTCATCCAAAGTCATATTGTACTCTGGTACTGTAAAAGTAGAGAGTACGTTGTCTATGGCATATTTTATACACATGATGACTTCAATATTCTCTTTCAACTCCTTCTGTGTTTTTTCGTAATCATATTTAGGTCTGACGATATCAACATTTTCTCCATTGCACATATCATATGTGCTGTTGTATTCTTCAATAGAAGCTAATAATCTGTTTCTTTCTTTGTATTTTTCTAGTTCTTTCTCCATTTCAGATATTGTAAAAAACATTATTTGTCTCCTTCTTTTTTTTGTGTTCTCCCTTTCAAGAAGTAGATAGAACGGAAGAACAGGGAAAACAAAAGCTTTTCAAAAAAAGGATGGATGCACTCTAAAGTACACCCACCCAGAATTTTTGAAGCTCAAACCGCAACCTGCTTCAGAGTGGTAAGACTTGTAGATCTGCTGATTTCTAATAACATCGAACGCTTTACGATAAAAGAATTGACTTTGTTTCTTGCTTTTGACATCGAACCCAAACATTCATGAAGAATAGAAAAACAAGCCTTACCGGTTTTGGATTCTAAAGAATCCCGGAGACTGTGTTACCAGTCTACTTCAATCTCCCCGGTGGAGTTGATGTAATCAAGGGCATTCTGAGCCTTTGAAAGCTCTTCAGATACTACTTTGTAATCTGCAGCCGCCTTATCGACGCTGTAGTTACAGT
>JALFCJ010000096.1 GCA_022771185.1 Spirochaetales bacterium
TCCGCCTTCTTTTTCTCAAAACCTTCGTCTTCTTCCAATAAGTTACCTATCGTGTCGTCAAATACCAAAGGTCCATGAGAGAGGGAAGAGAAGGGAGAAGAAGAAAGAGACGTTATCTTTCTGCCGTTTTTATATACATCAACTCTCTCTGCATTTGTAAAGACCCAAATCTTTCCCCTTATTCCTCCGTTATAATCTCCGATATCCATACTGGATGATATGTGTAATACTTCGTTCTTTTCTTGATTTGTTGCCCAGAAATATGCTGCATCCTTAGGATTACGGAAAGAGTCCATTACACCATGGTAGCAGATTCTGTCTCCCGAACCGAAGTCTTTATGAGTAGCATAATCGGTCATACACCACTCTATTGCTCCTATGTGGTTGCCGTCTTTTTTGGCATCATTAATGACTCTGGCGTGTCTCAGTGCATGCTCTTGTCGCCTCTCCCAGGGGTCGAAGGCTTTTGTCGGGAACATGTGGCCGTTCGCTTCAGAGACTAAGAGTGGTTTATCTTGATGCTTCGTTACTTTTCTCTTATCTTTGACCCCGCTGTTATTTCCAGTATGAGAGAAATCGTTGTAGCTATAGATGTCTTCCAAGAGAGAGCTGTTTTCAATGTATCTGACGCCGCTGGTGGGGCGACTTGGATCCAGGGTGTGTGCCACTTCATTGGTTCTTATATAGAATTCGTCGTCATCTTGTGATTCGTTGATCCTGACTCCCCATATGATGATGGAAGGATGGTTTCTATATTGAAGAACCATTGCTTTCGTGTTCTCGATGGCTCTTTCTTTCCATTCCTTGTTTCCGATATGCTGCCAACCTGGAATTTCAGTAAAGACCAAGAGTCCCAGTTTATCGCACTCAGAGATGAAATGTTGGCTTTGAGGATAGTGGCTTGTCCTCACAATATCGCAGCCTAGTTCTTCTTTTAGAATTCGGGCATCCATTCTCTGCATTCTCTCTGGAGCAGCATAACCTATATATGGCCAAGCTTGGTGACGATTTAAGCCTTTGAGAAATACTCTCTCTCCATTGAGATATAAGTCTTTGCCTTTAGTCTCAACTGTCCTGAAACCAAATTCTGTAGTGCTTTCGTCGTAGCACTCTCCATTTATCTTTAGTTTTGATCTGAGAGTATAGAGTTTAGGAGAAGAAGGAGACCAAGGAGAGACGGAGAGGGATGAGAGTGTAAAGGACTTTTCTTTTGTCTCTCCTTTTTCTATTACTATCTCTCCATCCAAGATTTCGTATTCCATTGAGTATTCTTCGTCGCTATCTACATCGTATTCTGCGTGTATAGACGAGAGCGTGGGAGTGGAGACAAAGACATCTTTAATATAGCTTTTGTTTTTCTTGATCAGAAATACATCTCTATATATTCCGCTATATGTCAGATAGTCGATTACGAAGCCAAAGGGAGGTATGTTACTCGATTCCCTGCTGTCGACTTTGAGTATTATCTCGTTATCACCCTTTTTGATATACTTTGTCACTTCATATGTAAATGATGTATATCCAGAGTAGTGGGTGCCTATTTCTTTTCCGTTGAAATAAAGAGTCGCTATATGAGCCACTCCATCAAAGCGAAGGAAGATTCTCTTATCTAAGTCTTCCTCTTCAAGTATTATAGTCTTTTTGTATCCAGAAACCATTTCATAGTCTTTAGGAGAACTATAGTGAAGAGGAAGCTTAGATGGATTATGAGGTATCCTCACCCCCTCAGATTTATCAAAGCCTTTAGAGTAATCCTCAGTAAAAAGCCAGTTGTCATTTATCTTTGTCATATTCTGATGATAACACTCAGTAGAGAGGGTGTGAAATCTTCTTTATTTTTCTTTATAAAATAGGGCCCTTAAGGAGTTTGCAACAGCGAGGAGGCTTACTCCTGTATCAGCAAAGACAGCAATCCACATATTCGCTATTCCCATCAAGGCAAGTATAAAGACAACTGCTTTGACCAAGAGACTGAATACTATGTTCTCTTTTACTATTACTTCTGTCTTCTTTGAAATGGAGATGGCTCTAGGAATCTTATCGATGTCATCATCCATGATCACGCAGTCAGAAGCCTGTATGGCACTGTCGCTTCCTACGCCTCCCATAGCAACTGCAACGTCTGCGGAGGCTAGGGTAGGGGCGTCGTTTATTCCGTCTCCTACATACATCATAGTTCCCTCTTTCTTTATTCTTTCTACCATATCAAGTTTATCGAGGGGAAGAAGCTCTCCGTAGCTTTCGTCCATATCCAGCTTATTCTTTGTGTCCTCTACAATCTCCTTTCTGTCTCCGCTGAGAATGATAAGTTTCTTTACTCCAAGTTTTTTCAGCCTGGACATCGTAGACTTTGCTTCGCTCTTTATTTTGTCAGATATTACGTAGACTCCAAGGAGTTTATTCTCTTCTGTGACATATACAAGAGTCCCTTTGTCCTTTATCGACGGTAGTCCCTCCATTACTTTGGCGTTGCCGACTTTTACTCTCTTGCCCTCCACGATTCCTTCAATTCCCACACCTTTAATTGTAGTAACATCTTCAGCTTTCTTTATCTCTCCTTCCTCCAAGGCCATAAGAGCTGTGGCGATGGGGTGTGTAGACTCTGCTTCAAGAGACTTTACAATTGTTGCAAGATGATCTTTTGTTGTAGAAAGTTCTTTGATGCTCTGGACAGAGAACACACCTTCAGTG
>JALFCJ010000107.1 GCA_022771185.1 Spirochaetales bacterium
GTCTCTATGAACTGCTTTGTATCGTCGTTACGTACTTCTTCAAGCGTTGTTCGCCCCATTTCTCGAGAAAGGAAGGTCAGATAAGAATGGATGAAGTTGAAGGAGAGGACTTGCGTTCCTTTTGCCCGAACTACATTTTCAGGCAACGACTTGAAAGTCTCCCAAGCACATTCGAATTCAGGAGGAAGTTCAGAAAAGACCTTCCTCTTGGAAAAAGAAAGATCGATTACGCCTGTGGCAAGATAGCTTTCGACAAACTGGATAACCCTTTTGTGCATAATGAACCTGTTGTGGTTGTCCTTGCCAGGATATTTGTAGCTGTAGTACGTATCTTCGAGATAAAGCTTTCTTAGTTCCGCATCAAAGATATCCTTCCCGTTGGCATGGGCTAGAGAGATGAGTCTAATGAGAAACTTCTTGTACTGTAAAATAGTCACATCTGAGTAGTCGAACATCTTCATCTGGAAGAGAATGGCTGTCGCTACATCCGTCAACAAATACATTTCCATAGTTTTCTCCTTATATTTGGGATAAACCTATGGTCTCATGGATTACTTGACCCCTGTCATATTTATTTCGAACGTTTTTTTCTATTTCCTATGTTGGCAAAGACATACTTGCCAACATCGGGATAATTGAAACGTCCAGATAACCCCTCTTATTTCGATGTCCAAATAAGAGGGGGATGTGGTCGTCAAACTTGGAGACCACGATGTTGGCCACGGTGGAGGCGTCGCAGGCCAGGGCGTCGATCTTGTCGTTCTCGAAGCCTACGATCTTCTCGACCTCTCCATCCTCCGGCTGCCCCACAGGTATCCATGTCGGAGTGATCAGCTTGACGACCTTCCTTTTTGAAGGGGTGTAGCCAAGCTTGAGGGTGACTTCATCTTCGCCCCTCCTGTACTCCACTCCGTCTATCGTCTTTGTGTCAGGAACCCCGATGGTCTTGTCGACTATGCAGACTTCGGCGTCTGCCGGCATGACCAGGTTCGGCCTCCTCGCTTTTCTGGGCTTCTTCTCCACCTTCGCGTCGCCACCGTCGGCAGGCTTCTCCTCTTCGACCGGATCCGAATATTGGATCATGACCTCCAGCTCCGGGAACAGCCCCTGTATGGCTTCTGAAGAAGGGGTGTACTTCTCGGCATTAGCCAAATTCCTGAACTCTTTGAGCTCGGCGATTATGGCATCCATCTCGTCTATCTTCTTCTTCAACGCTATGTTGTCATTGTAGACGGCGAACAGAACATTCTCGAGCTGAGTCCTGTTCAGCTCCTTTACCGAATTCCTATTGATGGTTATTTTGTTCTGTTTCATGCTTAGAATAATAGCCTATTTTTAAAATAATGTAAATTATCTGAAAGAAAATAGATGCTACAGACCATCATTTATTTTTAAAACTGGGGAAACCTTCTCCATGGGTTTCCGCCTCTAAGCATCTCCTCTATGTCTGCCAGTTGGACCGACATGGCCTCCTTTTCTGTGGACGGCCACTTGAAGCTCATCCCGAAGCAGGCGAGCCTCTTGCTGAACTCCAGCCAGCCGTTGCTGTCCCAGACTATGGCGGTGACCCTCTTCTTGTCCCTTCCGCAGAAGATGAATATGGACTTCTCCATCGGATCCATGCCCATTTCGCTCCTTACAAGTAGCGAAAGGCTGTCGGCACGCTTTCTCATGTCTGTAAATCCTGGTTTGATGTAGATGCTGTATTCCTTGAGATGATCGAACATTGGTAGACCTCCTATCTTGATGGCTAAAGTCTACCCTATATTTATATATTAATACGGTAGGTCTAATTGACGCTTACTGATGTACCCATGGTAGGAGTATTTAAAAACAAAGAATACACAGCCTATACTCTGTCCACCCTTGCGGGAATCGAAATAGACAACCTTGACGATATGGAAATAACTGTCGAAGACTTTATGGCTAATCCTGAAGAAGGTAAGAGAAACATGAGAATGGATGCAAGAATTAACATCAAAAGAGGAGAAGAGCGTGCAAACATTGAGATACAGAGAATAGTGACGAACCTGCAAGAGCCCTTTTTTATGCAGGAGGGCTTGTAACAAACTTTCCTAAAGGTTTAGACAAAATTCCTGAAACTAAGAACACAATAATCTTTATCTGCGACTTCGACCCATTTATATCAACACCTTATAAAGGTCAGACAAGAATGAGGCACACTCTACAAAGTGATGATGACGAGTCAAAATTCCATACTCTTTCAGGCATGACATATCCATTTGATGGTCTGACGATTATAATCCATAATGGAAACCAGGATTGGAGTAAAAACCCACCTAGAAGTGAAGAGGAAGATAGGATTAGAGTATACCTAGAGGATATGCAGAAGGCTACCCCTAATGACATGATTTCTGAAATCGCTATGAAAGCCTCTAAAGAATATAAGGAGGATCCAAAAATCATGAGTAAGACAGAGGAATGGATTAAGTATAATTTTGCGGAGTATTTTGAAGAGCAAGCAAAAGAATATAAGAATAAAATTCAGAGAATATAAGAAGAAAAGACAAAAGTAGAAGATGAAAAAGCAAAAGTATAAGAGAAAAACGCAAAATTAATAGAAGAAAACGCAAGAATAAAAGAGCAAATAGCAAAAGTAAAAGAAGACACGTAGATTAGAAAAAGAAATTGCAAAGAATCTTATCGCAGCTTCTTCCTATTCCCTTTCTGAGATAGCAAAGATCATCGGACTGGAGGAATATGAACTAAAGAATTTATCCTCGTAATGACTCTAGAATGAAGTGATGAAGAGTATGTCTCTCATCCATAGAAGCATACAACCGCCATACCTTAACAATACCTTATTAAACAAAATAGGCCTAAAGACTCGATATTGTCGTTTCTATAGGCCATTTTTATGAGTATTTTCTTACTCTTTTTCTACAAAGACTTCTTCCCCGTCTCCAGATATCTTGTTTCGCTTTCCGCCATAGATAGACCAGCACTCACCTGCAATTACTTCGCCCTCTTCTGAGGAGTAGATATAAGTGCCGTCAGGAATACACATTACTGCTCTATTCTGAAAGAATGGATATACAACGTCTTTATAGAGATTGATGCCGTCCAAATAGTAGTCTTCTTCCTCTCTGTAGTGTGGGATGAGAACAAGATTTGTCAGCCCTATTCCCTTTACTAACTTGTTGCACTCTTCACTCTTTGTTTCACCTTCCTCTTCAGGCATCAGATATACTTCTTTGCCGCAGTTCATACTCCCTGCACTAATAGTAAGAAGAGTTCCCTTAAAGCGGGAAATAAGCATTTTCAAAGGAAAGGAAGAGAAAAACTTATTCTGTGTAGGAACATGCCCACCAGCAAAAACAACAAGATTGCACTTAGAGAAAAGAGAGGCTGCTTTTCCTTTATTTCTATCATCCAAAAGAGTAAGGGTATTTACTTTGACGCCTTCCTTTTCAATTCTCGACACCATATCATTGGCATAGAATTCAGTCATTTCATAGTTCTTCGGGTCCGAAGCTACATATAGAATATCTGTGCTTTCTCCCAAAGAAGAGATAAATCTCTCTCTGAAGTTATTCTTCTCAAAGAGTCTTCCTGTATTATCATCAACAGGACTGGATGTAAGAAAATATTTCACGCTCTTTCCCTCTCTATATCTCTATATTTCTTAATCGTCTCGATTAATGCTGGGAAATCTGAAAAATCAAGATTCGGATTAAGGAGAGTAAACTTCAACATTACTTTTCCATTCATTACAGTCTGTCCGATTACGGTTCCGTTCTCCAAGAGTCTTCTTCTCACTCTCTTATTCACTTCGTCACCGTCAGTTAGGGCAAATACTACACTAGAAAGCTCAGGCTTTACAGGGACAATGAAATCAGGGTCATCTTTAATAAGGCTCCAGAAGTGGTCTGCATTATCGATGACTTTTGTGATCATCTCATCAAAGCCGTCTTTTCCCCTTGTCTGGAAAGCCATAAAGACTTTCAAGGCATCGAAGCGCCTTGTAGTCTGCATACTCTTTCCTACAAGATTAATGTATCCGTCTTCCTCGTCCTCTTCACGGTTCAGGTAATCAGCATGAAGTTCGAAACACTCCAGCTTTTTTCCATTCTTCATCAGTAAGGCTGAGCAAGAAATAGGCAAGAGGAACATCTTATGGAAATCAATAGTGATAGAATCGGCAAGAGACAAGTCCCCGATTCTCTCTCTATACTTGCTGCTCATTATAGCTCCAGATCCATATGCGGCGTCTGCATGTAAGTGCATGCCATATTTGTCGCATATTTCCCTCATGGCTTTGATGTCATCTATTGAGCCGAAATCTGTTGTTCCGATCGTGGCCACAGCGGCAAATGGATAGAAGCCATTGTCAACATCTCCTTCTACCATAGCTTTAAAAGCGTTGATGTCTACTTTGCACCTATCGTCTACAGGGATCTTTCTTACTGCATCATACCCCAGTCCCAGTATATGACAGCCCTTGTCCATAGAGAAGTGAGAAATCTCAGAAGTATAAAGAGTCAAAGGCGTACCATCTATTCCTCTCTTCTTTACATCAAGACCAAACTTTTCTCCCAGGTACCAGTCTCTTGCTGCGATGATTGCAGAGATATTTGATTGGCTTCCACCACTTGTGAAACATCCGTCTGCACCCTCTTTATATCCATAAAGGTTCAAGAGTCCATGGATCATAGCCTCTTCCACTTCTGTGGCGGCAGGACCTTGATCCCAGCTGTCCATACTGTCGTTGAAGGCTGCAATAAGAAGCTCAGACGCTATCGTCTCCAATAATGCCGGAGAGTGAAGATGAGGCATATAAGAAGTAGACCAAGTCCTAAGAAGATTCGGAAGAATAATTTCCTCCACTTTCTTCATGGTCTCATCAAAACCGATGCCCTTTTCTGGAAGAAAGCCCAAATCATTTATTTCTTTTCTTAAGACATATGGGTTGATACCAGAAAATGCACTCTCGTCGTCTATAGTTCGAAAGAAGGAAGCCATGGTCTTGTTGATCATGGCTTCAAACTCCTTCTTGTCCTCACTCTTATTTGAAAGGATAAAGGGCTTATTTGACATAGTCTTTGTTAATATTCCTAACGACTTTCTCAAGAATAGAAATTCCTGTCTCCAAGTCTTCGTCGCTGATATTAAGGGCTGTAAGACATCTCATAACAGAGCCGTTTCTACCGCCCTTCTCCATTACTAGGTGATTCTCGAAGCACTCTTTCTGCACACGTGCGCAAATAGTGCCGCTTTCCATCGGATGTCCCATGATATCTACAGGTCCAGTAGGATCCACAAATTCGATACCAAGCATCAAGCCTTTGCCTCTTACGTCTCCTATGATAGGACATTCTGCCTTCAGAGCCTCCATGCGGCTTCTGAACTTATCACCCTTTCTTACTACATCTTCAAGGAATCCTGGGGACTTCAGTCTCTCCATAACCACGGTTCCTGCAACCATAGCCAGCTGGTTACCCCTAAAGGTACCTGCATGGGCACCAGGGCCCCAAGTATCAAGCTTCTTGTTATAGATTACGACGCTCATAGGCTGAGTTCCGCCAATTGCCTTTGAAGCAAGAATTACATCTGGAACGATTCCTGCATATTCAAAAGCAAAAATCTTTCCGCTTCTTCCCATACCACACTGTATCTCGTCGCAGATAAGTGGAATATCAAGTTCAGAAGTAACTCTTCTCACTGTCTTTAGGAATTCTACAGGTGCAGGTATTACACCACCTTCACCCTGAATTGGTTCTAAAATGACAGCTGCAGGTTTTGTTATGCCGCTTTCAGGATCTTTCAAGAGTCTCTCGAAGTAAGCACCACATGCTTTTGCTCCTTCGTCTCCACCCAATCCCATTGGGCATCTATAAGAATAAGGATAAGGCATAAACTGGACGCCTGGCATCAGATTCTGAACCTTGTTCTTTGCATTACAGTTACCTGTAAGGGCCATAGCTCCATGTCCCATGCCATGGTAACCGCCTGAGAAGGCTATTACACTACCTCTCCCTGTTGCACTTTTACAAAGTTTGATGGCTGCATCTGTTGCATCTGTTCCTGAAGGAGAACAGAACTGGATCTTTACATCCTTGGCCATACCGAAGGGAAGAATCGAATGAATCTCCTCAACAAACTTATCTTTGGCAGGAGTCGTCAGATCCAGAGTATGAAGAGGTGCCCCTGATGATATCAAGTCTATCATTGCCTGATTTACTTCATCATCGTTATGCCCCAAAGCCAACGTACCAGCTCCACACAAAAAGTCCAGGTACTTATTTCCTTCTACATCCTCAACCCATACACCTTTAGCTTTCTTGAGTGCAAATGGGAACTTCCTTGGATAACTCCTTGCTGAGGATTCGAATTCATTCTGACGATCCGTAAAATACTTGTTGGTTGATGTTACGTCCATTTCACTTTATCCTTTTCATTCCATAAAAACTTTTCTGGGTGTTTTCCCAGCCCCTAAATCAAGTCTGCCTTTCCCTTCCTCATTTCAGTCGACGAAAGTAATGAAAAAGGCTTTTGTCAGCCCGCTCATATTACCAACAAAAGGGTGAGTGCGCTACATAAAATTTTCTGAAATTCGTTTTTTTGCCCGTTTTTTCTCCTTTTAGAGGAAAAATCTCTTTCAATCATTTTTTTGAGACTGTTTTTACTTTTGAAAAATGCTACATTCAGCAAAAAGGAAGAGAAAATGAAGATAGTATTACTAGATGGATATACAGTGACTTCTACTGACCTAAGCTGGGATGAAATAAAGAAAGAAGGTGACTTTATTTACTTTGATCGAACTGGAAAAGATAGAAACGAGATTATTAAGAATATCGGAAAAAGCGATATAGTAATCACAAACAAAACTCCATTAGACAAAGAAACAATAGATGCCTGCCCATCTATCAAGTACATTACTATCCTTGCCACCGGCTACAACGTTGTCGATGTAAAGAGTGCAAGAGAAAAAGGAATCCCTGTGTCAAACATTCCTTCATATGGCACAGACTCCGTAGCTCAATATGCAATCGCACTCCTATTGGAGTTATGCCACCATATCGGGCACCACGATAGGGAAGTAAAGAACGGAAGATGGGAGAATTCCATCGATTGGTGTTTCTGGGATTACCCTTTGGTTGAACTCTCAGGTAAGACTATGGGCATCCTAGGCTTTGGCAGAATCGGAAAAAGGACTGCAGAGATAGCGAAAGCTTTGGGCATGAATATAATTGTCTCCGGGCGAAAAGACGAAGAGTACACAGACGATGAAGGCTGGAAACATGTATCCAAAGAAGATTTATTTAAACTCTCCGATGTAATATCTCTCCATGCTCCTGAGACAGAAGCGACAAGGGAAATCATAAATAGTGATACAATATCTATGATGAAAGATGGAGTCTTGATCGTTAACTCTTCCCGTGGAGGACTGATTGACGAAGAATCTTTATCAGAAGCGCTAAACAAGGGAAAAGTGGGAGGCGCAGCTGTAGACGTAGTCTCCACTGAGCCCATCAGATCAAATAACCCGCTGCTGAAGGCAAAGAACTGCATCATCACTCCACACATGGCTTGGGGAGCAAAAGAAGCGAGGGAGAGAATAGTAGAGACAACGCTCTCCAACATCCGTGCCTTCAAAAAAGGAAAGCCTCAGAACGTAGTCAATTAATCTATAGGTTTGTTTTTTTGATTTCAGAAAATAGGGTGGAGCCGAGAATAAACACTCCACCTATTATCTGCAGCATGCTTGTGGGTTCAGAAAGAATCAAAGCTGAGACAATCATAGCAGTAAGAGGATCAATGTAGCTAAGTAGCGATATCTCTGAGCCTTTAAGATGAGGCAGGGAGGAGAAATACAATGAGTATGTTATTCCTGTATGTAATATACCCAATACCAGAAGAGATACCCAGCCAATACTATTTAAAGATAGGACATTGAAACCGCTAGTGAAAAAGACATATGGAGTGAGGACTATTATCGCTGCAATAAACTGCATAAATGTTCTCCCTATTCCATCTGTGTCCCCTATCTTTTTGTTTATGAGAATTACTGTTGCATATAAAACTGCGGCACCCAAGCCCAGCATTATTCCCTTTATATCGTCACTTCCCTTTCCGCTTCCTCCGCCACTTATTACCATCGAGAGTCCTATTGTAGAGATGACAAAGCATATGACTTTCGTCTTATTCAGCTTCTCTTTCATAATAAAAGGAGACGAAAGAAGCACAATGGTAGGAGCGAAATAGTAACTGAGAGTAGCGGCAGTAATGGACGTATAGTTATAAGCTTCGAAAAGAAGAATCCAATTAAAGCCCATGGCTGCTCCTGAAAGGAATAACAGTATAAGCGTCTTTACTCTTATTCCTTTGAAGATATTCTTCTTACTTAGCACCAAGAAGATGGCAATCACTATAGCAGCCAACACAGCTCTAAACAAAGCAATCTCACTACTAGAGAGATCAATAAGGCGAGTAAAGACTCCTATAGTGCCAAATATAGCCATAGATATAGAAAACAAGAGTTTTGCAGGATATTTTTGTTTCACCCTGTCATTCTCTTATTTTTCCTTAAAAACAGGAATAGAGTTTTTCTAGAAAAGAAGCACGATCAAAGGGATGGTGACCACAGAAAACACCAAAGTCTGAATCATAGTTTCATTTGCAAAAACAGCATCTCCTCCATACTTTTTTGCAAAAATAACATTTAGCGTTCCCACCGGTATTGCCGATATCAAAGTAATCGTGTTCTTCATTATTTCATCTGTTCCAAGAAACGTAAGAACAAAGAATACAAATAGAGGAAGGATAAGTAGCCTCATTAAAGAAACGAGGTAGCAGAGAGGCTTTTTCAACACACTCTTTAAGTCCACGCCTATCAACCAAGAACCAACGAGCATCATTGATAATGGCCCGGACATCCCGCCGATTGTAGATAAGAAATCTTCAACTACTCCGCCGCCATCTAAGGGAAGGAAGAATAAGACGAGGGCGAAAAGAGAAGCTATAGTCAATGGATTCAGAATAATTGCCTTTATATCCAGTTTCCTGCCCTTCTCATCACCAAAAAGCCTGATGCCGATAGTATACATAAAGATGTTATACAGAAGGTTGTACACAACTGCATAAATCATTCCGCTACTTCCAAAAATCGCGTTCACAAGGGGAAAGCCAATAAAACCAGTATTGGCAAAGACACTCATGTTTATGGCAAGATTTCTCTTTACCTTGTCCTTGATTATCCCCCTGAACACTATGAAAGAGAAAACAAAGAAGAAAACATAGCATATACTAATAATGACCAAAGAAAGCCATACACTCTTTATATCACTATTCTTTCCTTCGAAACCGGAAGCAATGATAGATGAGGGAAGTATAATCTTCAATAATACATCCGAGAGTTCATCTACAGTTTTGTCTGAAACGAGATTTATCTTCTTGATAAAGAATCCGAACAAGACAAGAAGAAAAAAAGTCAAAAGAGTTTTAATAAGTGTCTCAAAATACATTCCACGGCCTCAAAAGAATAGTAGCAGAATGGAAGCTTTTGCAACAAGATTAATCACTCTTTCCTGATACACTTTGCAAACATAAACCATGATACATGAGGAATCCACTGCTCTGCCCAACGCCAGTTGTCACTGACATCGCTTCTTGGTTCCATCACTAGGTCTATTCCTTCTTCGTCATCAATCATGCTGGTTATTCCGTTAACTATTCCTCCTGGAATATTAACGTAGTCATAGTTATTGAAGAAGAAATACTTCGGGTTATTCCTTCCAAAGCCCTCGATCATCGATGAATCGAATGGGTTCTGCCCCATAATCCAATCCAGGGTAAATGTACTCATCTCTTCCAAATCATTCTTTAAGTTCTCGTCTTCTGTATGAGTGGACACTAAGTACGATGCTGCAGAAAGGGACGCCAGCCTAGCGTTCTCTCCCTGCCACCATGGAGAGACTGTAGTATTGTGTGGGAAGAAGAACTGAGTCTTCACACAACCATTATCCAAGACTTCCTCCACTGGGTAATTAAACGGATTGACTCTTTCTTTCGTTATTCTCACTTTATGTCTCATTACTTCCTCTGCCACTCTAAATGCTTCTCTTGATAAAGAGTCATCTTTCTCAACTTCTCCATAGAAAACAAGAGAAAGAATAGGAAGACCTTCGTCTGAAGCATGGTGAAATGGAAGGCCGGGAGTATACTCGAAGCGTCTCTCACCCTCTTTAATGACCTCAGTATGTTCTATCATTTTTCTGCACCAAGCTCTTGAATCAAGAAGATACTTCTCGTCTTTTGTAGATAAATATAGCTCAGTGGATGCAAGGAGAACTGTGTAATAGTCTACAAAGTTCCACTTACCATCGTTTGTATAGAGATTGTTGTATTTGACTAAGTATTCATAAGCTTCTTCTGCTGCTTTTAGATAATCTTGAGAAGAAAAATCCTCGGATATTATTTCATGAGTAGAGGCAGAAGCAAGGGCGGCAATAGCCAGAGCCCCGCCGGAACGGAGGGAAGTTTCATAGTAAGTGTCGTCAACTATCTCACTGTCTTTTGTCTCTGCCTCCGAGAATTGATCTGAAGAGTTATGGTAGTCAAAACCTATGGACCTTGTCCCTTTTATCACATCCATATGATCCAGGTCTTCGTTTCGCCTGATGGAGCGGATAAATGATCCGGAAGGAATATGGGTCCTCACTAAGAAATCTGCTCCCCATGAGCCTTCGTCCAGCATTCTTTTCTTTAGTATTGTATATGACGGAGACTTTTTCTTTTCCACGTAGTCGTATCCCTTGAAGAAGAAGTAAGTGCTCAGTCCCATTTGCTGGGGATTATACCAAGTGCTGTGGGAAAGATGAGAAAGATGGATACCATGATCTCCCGAGGCATCGAACCATCCTCCGCGGAGATCCATTTCTCCTTTCCTTGGACCGGAGAAAGACAAATGCCTGTCTTCACTATCCCACTCACCAGAGGAACGTTGTGCTTTGAAGAAAGCAGTATTTGCACTTATGAGCCTCAGCGATACCAAGTACTCTGATATCTCGATTCTCTCTGTATCGTTTCCCACTTTGATTTTATATGAGCCTGGGGTGGAGAGGGAGGAGAAATCACCGACCAAGTACTCACCTTTATTCCACCTCTCTACTCTTCCATAGTAGACGAGGTCTCCTTTATATACTTCTTTATTATCTTGGTCCCGAATAATAGTGAATACGTCAATCTTCTCTCCGTCACTCTCTACTATTACTCTCTTTCTATCTCCAGAAATGTAACCTACTTGATTAATAAGGATTCTAACCATTCTTCACTCCTTTTTGACAGTATAGAATACAAAGGGGAGAAAAGAATGGTTTAAAGTAAACTAACACGGATTATTCTTCCCAGAATAATTCATCTAGCGTCTTGTTCAACACCTTACATATTGAGATACAAAGCTTTATTGTGGGGTTATAGTCACCCTTTTCAATGGCATTTATAGTCTGTCTTGAGACTCCTACTTTTTCTGCCAAAGCTTCTTGAGAAAGGTCCATAAGCGCCCTTGCACTTTTGAGTTTTAAATTCTTCACTCCTCTATTTCCTCTCTCTTGGAGTGTAAAGCCTGGACAACCATTATTACAACCCACAAAACAAATACAAAGGCCATCAGAGATCTGTCGCTCAGTCTTCCATCAGTGATCATCATACCTTCCATAATAAATCTTATTGTACCAATGCCCATCAATACTGACAGCACTGTCCCGACAATGAAAAACTGCTTCTTATTCTCATGCAGTGAAAAGTATGCATCATTATTGATGGCAGTAATCGCGAAGGCCCCGATACCAATCAATACTGCGATGATATTTCCAGTCTCTGCTGTCTCGAATAGGCTCTTACCTACAAAAAAGCCATAAAGGGCAACAAATGTAGATGCAACGATCAGCGTCCAAAAGCCTATCATAAAGCACTTGCCTCTTGCTGCTATCTGTCTTTCATCCCACTGACACTTTTTATTCTTCTTCATTCTTCTTGAGTTAATCAAAATAACAATGAGACCGATAAGAAGTCCCACACCCATTCCAATGTTATACCAATTTCTCATATTTCGCTCCTTGATGGACATAAAGTAAATTTATTCTTAATTATTGTCAAATATATTTTACATTTATTAATTAATTTCATCTCTGTTTGCAATTCGATAAAAAAGGAAGTATTCTATTATAAGGAGAAATACTATGGACAAAAAAGCAATGTATAAACTTACATACGGGCTCTTTGTCTTGACCGCAAATGAGAACGGAAAAGACAATGGATGTATCATCAACACAGCCATCCAGGCTGCAGGAGAGCCAAACCAAGTTTCTATTTCCGTCAGCAAGCAGAACTATACACATGATATGATCATGCGCACCGGCGCCTTCACAGTCTCTTCCATTACAGAAAAGGCAGATTTCTCTCTCTTTAAGAGATTTGGTTTCCAGAGTGGAAAAGAAATCAATAAATTCGATGGCTTTGACGGCTGGCTCAGAGGCATCAACGGCGTCCCTTACATCACAGAGAGCTGTAATGCATATATTAGTGTAAAAGTCGAGAAGACAGTGGACCTTGGTTCCCATACACTGTTTATCGGACAGGTGACAGATATGGAAGTTCTTTCAGAAGACCCATCCGTCACATATGCATACTATCAGAGCAATATCAAGCCAAAGCCAGAGAAGGTAGGAACAACTCCAAAGGGAGAGACAGTATGGAGATGTATCATCTGTGGATATGAATATGTGGGCGAAGAGTTACCTGAAGACTTCATCTGCCCATGGTGCAAGCACCCTGCTTCAGATTTTGAAAAGATCGTACGATAAGATTTATCGGATTTAAGAGGAGCCACGTAAAAGAAGCGTGGCTTTTTTTTTAATTAATTCATCATTTTAAGGATAATTGTACATTTATTATCTTTTTTTTATTTTAATCAATCCCAAAATGGTTTAGAACTAAAGTGGAGAAAAATATGAGAGTAGCATGTCCAGTTGATTCAATGGATCAGATAAAGAAAAATGCTGAAGAAGCTGAATTCATCACACTCTTTGACATAGAGGAAGATGAAATCCTTTCAGAAGAGAAGATACAAGTCTCTTCCTCTGCCATTGTATCTCTTATTCTAGCCAAGGATGTTGATACATTCATTTGCTCCAATCTCGATATTCCCATGATGGTCTCGCTATCAAAAAATAATATCGAGATTATCGGTGGTGCCCAAGGAAAGGTGAAAAGTGTAGTTAATAGTTGGATAAACGGGACACTGGAATGTAACGACATTGTTTGTTCCGGACAAGAAAGCGGTGGATGCAGCGGGGATTGCTCACACTGCAAGTCTATATAGGAGTAGGATATGGGAAAGGAAAAGAAAGCAAAAAAAGAGAAGAAAGTAAAAGTAGCGCCATATGCAAATAAAAGGACTTTGACAGTTTATCTTGTTCTCAGAGCGCTCGTCATCGCTGTAATGGTCAGAGCCTTCTTCAGAGGGGCATATGAAAACATGTTCATGTGCGGTTTGACGCTGGTTTTGATGATTCTCCCCTCAATACTTACCAAAAAGCTTAAGATATACCTACCTTCTGCGCTGGAAATAGTAATATTGTGCTTCATCTTCGCAGCAGAAATCTTGGGAGAAATCTCATCTTTCTATATAAATGTCCCTCATTGGGATACCATGCTCCACACTATCAACGGATTCTTGTGTGCAGCTGTAGGATTTGCACTAGTAGACCTTTTTAACAGAGATGAGCGCTTTACATTTAAGCTCTCCCCTCTCTTTCTTGCTGTAGTTGCATTTTGTTTCTCAATGACTATCGGAGTACTCTGGGAATTCTTCGAGTTCTCTGCCGACCATTTTTTCGCCACCGATATGCAGAAAGACACTATCGTGCGTCAGATCAATACTGTTGAACTTGATGAAACAAGGACCAATAAAGTTGTGAAGATAAAGAACATCGATGATGTGATTATAGTCCATAGTGACGGAACTGAGGAGAGTCTTGGACTTGGAGGTTACCTGGATATCGGCATCATCGATACTATGAAAGACCTATTTGTAAACTTCATAGGTGCTGTAGTCTTCTCCATCCTTGGCTTTATATATGTGAAGACCCGAGGTAAAGGCAAGATAGCCTCCTCTTTCATTCCTCGGGTAGAGATGAATGATAGGAGTCTAGGTGAAGAAGAGAAAAAAGAAGACAATCAAGAAAACTGAGATCTATAAAGCTTATAGTAGGCACCTTTCTTTTCCAAGAGTGAAGAATGGGTGCCTTTTTCTACAACGCTCCCGTTGCTCATCACTATGATTTCATCGGCATTTTCGATTGTTGAAAGCCTATGGGCGATGACGATGGCAGTGCGCCCCTTCATAAGTGCAGTCATAGCTTCCTGTACTCTTTTTTCTGTGGATGTATCGACATTACTTGTAGCTTCATCGAGTATCAAAACGGGAGAGTTGGACAAGAAAGCCCTTGCAATAGTCAGAAGCTGTTTCTGCCCCTTTGATATATTTCCTCCGTCTTCACTTATTACAGTATCGTATCCTTTGTCGAGAGTAGAAATGAAATAGTGTATTCCTGCCTTCTTTGCCGCTTCCACCACTTCTTCCCTTGTAGCTCCTTCTCTGCCATAAGCGATGTTATCGTAGACAGTACCCCTAAAGAGCCAAGTATCCTGCAATACCATTGCAAACTGTCTTCGCTGAGAGTGGACTTTTATATCAGTACTGTCTATACCATCAATAAATATCTTTCCTCTCTCTGGATAGTAGAACCGCATCAATAGATTTATGATAGTAGTCTTTCCTGCTCCCGTCTCGCCAACTATGGACAGAGTCTTTCCCTTCTCTGCTGAGAATGAAGCATTATGAAGGATTTCTTTCTCTGGAAAGTAGGAGAATGAAACATCCCTCACTTCTATGTTTCCTTCTCCCTTTTCTATCTCTATAGCCCCTTCTTTATCTTTTCTCTCCTCTTCCATATCGAGAAAAGAAAAGATTCTCTCTGCTGCACTGAGAGCAGAAAAGAGCTCATTCATAATATTTGCAAGCTCATTAATAGGGCCTGCAAACTTTCTTGAGTAGAGGATGAATGAAGAAAGCTGCCCTAGGGTTGCATAAGAAAACATATAGAGGATTGAACCAAGAGTACCGTTGAGAGCAAGGGAAAGGTTATTCATCATTCCCATTGTCGGTCCAATAGTTACGCCTCTTACATCAGCGTTAAAGTAAGCGTCCGAGGCGTCTTCATTGATAGAAGCGAACTGCCTCGATACATTCTCTTCATATCCATAGGCCTGAATAGTCTTCTCTCCGGAGAACATCTCTTCTACAAAGCCATTCATCTCTCCATATTTTTCACTTCTTTTTGAGTAGAGGGGACGAGTAATGCCCTTGATGTGTATTGTGTATAATACAGTTATGGGCAGAGTCACCATTGTAACTACAGAGAGAGGGAGAGAGATGTTAAGCATCATAAAAAATGACCCCAAGACAGTGATGACAGTAGTGATGATCTGGGAAATATCGGCTTGAATAGATGTAGCCACTACATCCACGTCATATGAGACGCGGCTTAAGATATCTCCTGCACTATTATCGTCAAAGACAGAAACAGGCAGTCTATGAAGCTTATCGAAGCACTCCTTACGAAGCATATATGCTGTCTTTTTCGATATTTTGACCATTATCAAGTTTATGGAAAGATATACTCCTTCAGAGAGGATATAGGAGAAAAGCATCAACAACGCCCATTTCCAAACAAGGGAGAAATCAATGGCGCCAGCACCCTTCTCCACCTCGTTTATAGCTTCTCCACAAAAATATGGGCCCAATAGGGAAAGAACACAAGAGAGAAGAGATAGTAATCCTACAACAATTATTATGTTCCAGAAAGGAGAGAGAGTCTTCCAGAGTCTCTTCAAGGTTCCCTTCGTATCTTTGGGACGCTTCTGAATCATCTTCGATAACTTCATTCTTTAGCCTCCCCCATCTGTGTTTCGTAAATCTCTCTATAACCAGGGCAAGTCTCCATTAGATAATCGTGTTTTCCCCGTCCTATTATCTCGCCGTCATGAAGGAACAATATTTCGTCAGAGTTCATTACAGCACTGACTCTCTCTGCAACTATCACAAGTGACGAATCTTTATGAGATGAGAGAATATTCTTCCTTACCATGCTGTCTGTATGGTAGTCCAAGGCAGAAGAGGAATCGTCCAATACAATTATTGGAGAAGAGCCGGAGAGGGCCCTTGAGATAAGTAGTCTCTGTTTCTGACCACCAGAGAATGCAGATCCATGAATTGCCGCCTGATGCTGATATCCATCTTCATATTTCTCAATAAAGGAAGAAGCCATAGCATTCTCTGCCGCCTTCTTCATTTCCCCGTCCGAGATATCGCGGCCGATCTTGATGTTGGATGAAATAGTATCGTGGAAAATAAAGTCGTTTTGGAAAACGACACCGAAATGTTTTCTCAGTATCGGCAGCTCATAACTCCTGATATCTTTCCCGTCTATATATATTCTACCATTATCCGGGTCATAGAACCTCATCATTAAGTTTATGATGGTGCTCTTACCGCTTCCGGTCCCTCCGATTATTCCAAGGGTCTTTCCTCTTTCAAGTACAAAAGAAATATTACTTATAGCCCTGGTTGTCCCTTCATATGAAAAAGAGACATCGTCAAAGACCACATATCCTTTCTTACTTATCTCGTCTTCCTCTATGTTTTCTACTTTTATAAGAGTAGAGACAGAGTCCATAGTGTCTTTTATTCTCTCGGCAGATGCATTGGCCTTACTCATCATCAAGAAGAATCTATTGAGAGTAAGGACACCCATCATTATCATCTGAAAGTAGCTTAGAAAGGCCAGTATAACTCCAGGCTTCATTGTCCCCTTGGACACTCTATACGCCCCGATTGAGACAACAAGAACAAGACCTATGTTCATAAATAGTTTTACGATAGTCATTGGTAGGGCCATAGTGAAACCGGCCTTTATCTCACTCTTCTCCATCTCTTTATCGGCGTTTTCGAATCTAGCGCTCTCTGTCTTCTCTTTTCCAAGGGCCTTTATAACTCTTATTCCAGAGATATTCTCTCTCATTATCCTGACTACATCATCCAGTTTCTTCTGTACTGTAGAGTATAATGGGATTCCTTTACGAGAAATGAAAATGACGATAACTATAATAATGGGAGCCATTACAGCAAGTATCAAAGCCAAGCCTTTATCCATAGAAAATGACACTATAAACCCTCCGATAAGGAGAATCGGAGCCCTTACACCCAAAGTCTGGGAGCTCTGCATAAACGAGAGGACATTATAAGAGTCACTTGTAAGACGTGAAATAAGGGAAGGAAGAGTTATATGGTCTATATTATCGGAACTAAGGTAGATTGTCTTCTCGAATAAATCTTGTCTAAGTCTATATATATTATCTCTTGCACTCTTAACTGCCCTTTGGTTTGCAGTCTTATTGAAAAACCTACAAAGGACAGCAAGCATGACCATGACGACACCCCAAAGAAGAACAAACTTCAGCGATTTCTGAGGGGCCACAGAGTCTATTATATATTCCAGCACATAAGGAATCAAAAGCTCCAAAAATGTGCCTATAAATTTGATGACCATAGTTATCAGAATGAACAACCAGGTCTTCTTCATATAAGAAAGAATGAATTTCATGGATAAAAGAATTATGAGTCAAAATGAAAATTGACTCAACAAGACTTTTGGAATTATCTGGACCTTTGGCTAAAAGGAAGACATAAAAGCAAAAGGCTGGAAGTTTTGTCTCCCAGCCCTCATAGTCTATTTTATTTCTCCAAAAGCTCGTCAAGCTCTGCAGCAATCGCTTTTTTATCCAGGTTGCGGCCAATGATACAGAGTCTTACCATTCTGTCACCAACCTTCTCATCCCAGTCTGCTGCGATCTGAGGGTTCTCTTCCAAGAGTTCCTTTTTCTCTTTCTCAGGAGCTGTTGCAACCCATCTGCCATAAGCTCCGCAGAGAAGCTGTCTGCCGCTTGTCTCCAAGACATATGCCATATCATCTTCATCGCTGAACCAGAGAGTTCCCTTACATCTGATGATGTTCTTTGGCCAGGATGGAACATAAGCACGGAGTTTCTCTCTATTAAACGGAGTACGTCTGTAATAGATGAATGTTCCGATTCCGTACTCATCTTCACTCTCTCCCTCATGCCTATGTTCATGGTGATGATGGTGATCATGATGGTGATGTTCCTCTTCATGGTGATGATGATCGTGCTCATCCTCGTCATCGTGGTCATCTTCATGGTCATGATCATGATGGTCGTGGTCTTCATCATGGTGATGATGGTGATCAGGATTATTCTCGTCTTCCTCGTCTCCAAGCTCTCCTTCCTTTGAAAGAGCCTGACACCAGCCTGCACTCTCATAGACTTCATCAAAGTCGAAGGAGTGAGTGTTAATTATATCCTTTACTGCCACGTCTCCCTGGCTTGTCTCGATGACCTTTGCCCCTGGATGAAGAGCGTTTACAACCATTCTTACTTTATCGAGTTCGTCCTTTGTAACAAGGTCGATCTTGTTTATTACTAGTGTAGAACAGAACTCGATCTGCTGTACAAGTAAGCTCTCGATGTCTTCTTCCTCGATTTCATCTTTCTTCAGGAGCTTCTCT
>JALFCJ010000109.1 GCA_022771185.1 Spirochaetales bacterium
TTATATGCCATAGTTTTCTCCTTAATTAAAGATTAATATAAGTATAAGGTCTAGAGGTTTTGAGGTCAACGTAGTTTTCCAGTTCCATATCTTCTCTTATTCTTATATCATCAATGGCATGAAAAAGCTTGTTATTGCCGAAAAGCCCTCAGTGGGTCGTGAAATAGCGAAGAATCTTGGATGCTTTGACAGAAGCCAAGGTTATATAGAAGGAAATGACTGGGTCGTGACATGGGCCTTGGGACATCTTGTGGAGCTGGCTCCTCCCCAGCATTATAATGAAGGCTGGAAGAGATGGACTCTTAAAGACCTTCCAATGCTCCCCAAAGAGTTGGATGAAACTGTAATCGAAGAGAGTAAAGACCAGTTTGAAGTTGTGAAGAATCTTCTTTCCCGCTCTGATATTTCTTCTGTAGTAATAGCTACAGATGCTGGAAGAGAAGGGGAACTTGTAGCCAGATGGATATTAAAACTCTCCGATTACCAAGGAAAGATGGAGAGGCTTTGGATTTCTTCCCAGACAGAAAAAGCCATAAAAGAGGGGTTTATGTCCCTCAAACCTTCCTCCGAGTATGATAATCTCTATGCAGCTGCGGAGTGTAGAGCCGCTGCAGACTGGTATGTTGGAATGAATGTAACAAGAGCTCTTACTTGTACCCATGACGCAAAGCTTTCTGCCGGTAGAGTCCAGACCCCGACTCTTGCATTGATGACAGAGAGGGAAGACGAAATAGAAGCTTTCTTGGGGCAGTACTATTACACGGCACGAGGAGACTTCGGCCTCTTTGCAGCTTCATACTACCCGGATGAGAATACTGTCAGGTTTACTGATGAAGAACTTGCTCAAAAAATGAAAGAGTGGAAGGGTAAGAAAGGAAGGGTAGTAAGTATCGTCAGCGAAGAAAAGAGAGACCCCGTCCCTCAGGCTTACGATCTGACAGAGCTCCAGAGGGACGCCAACATCGCTCTTGGTTTCTCCGCCAAAGAGACTTTGGATACTCTCCAGATATTATATGAAGTACATAAGATCGTAACTTATCCACGTACAGACAGTAGATACATTACTCCAGATATTGTCCCGACTCTCCCTGAGAGGATCGCAGCTCTCTCAGGAACAATATTTTCACGTGTATCTGACGAATATCTTTCCAATGGCTTTGTGAAAGACAATCCGAGATTTGTCGATGAGACAAAGGTATCGGACCACCATGCCATTATTCCTACAGAAGAAAAAGTAAGAGTAGAAAAACTCTCAACCGAAGAAAGAAAACTCTGGGAGCTTATAGCACTGAGATTCTTGGAGACTATTGGTGAAGACTACATTTATAAGACGACGACAGCTGAAATAGATGTTGATGGATATATCTTCAAAACCAGACTTACCCTTCCTGTAAAGAAAGGCTACAGAAATGTAGCTGAGAGTGCTGGTGTAAAATCAACCAGTATAAGTGTAGAACTGGAAGACGACAGCTTCGCGTTAATGAGGATGAAAGAGGGAGATGAAGTTACTCTTGAAAGTGTAAAGGTCCGTAAGACAAGTACAACTCCACCCGAGCGTTATACTGACGCCACTCTTCTTTCTGCCATGGAACATGCAGGACGCTTTGTAGACGATGTATCTCTAAAGGCAAATCTGACATCGGGCTTGGGAACTCCTGCTACCAGAGCTGACATCATTGAGAAGCTTGTCCAAAATAGATATGTAGAGAGAGAAGGAAAATACTTTGTTCCTACAGCAAAGGGAAGAGAAGTTGTAAGACTTGCTCCAGATGTGTTGAAGTCTCCTGAACTTACTGGAAAGTGGGAAGGAAGGCTAGAGAACATTGCCAAGGGCAAAGAGAGTCCTGAAATCTTTATTCGTGACATAAAGAAGATGGCATCTGATCTTGTGGATGAAGTAAAAGCAAGCGACCTTGTATTCTCTCCATCATTTAAAGATGGAAAGAAGTGCCCTTATTGTGGAGGAGAAATGATGAGGGCTCAAGACGATGACGGAAGTATCCATTACATATGTCAGCGCCTCAGCTGCCAGTATGAAGAGAGGGAATATAAAGTAAAGGTATCCACAGGAAATGGAGCAAATAAGACCTTTACAACAACTCCTGATGGAAAAATAAGGGTGGTGGTAAAGAAGAACGGTGGAGCAAAAGTTCCTCATGCCATCTATGAGACTAAGACCGAAGTTGTCAGGGAATCAAAGAGAAAGTATAGAAATGACAATAATAAAGAGAAAAAGTTCAAAGAGCCTATGAGAGGGCAGAATCGTTATGACTACTCCTCTTCTGATTCCTCTGGTGGCACTATGGCAGACTTCTTTATGCAGTCCAAGAAAAGAGACGAAGAAAGGAAGAAGAAAAACAAGAAGTAAGGCCTTCTTCTATTATTGTTCCAAAAAAGGAAGAGTGGAGGTGATTCTTCACTCTTCTTTTCAAAATGAAAGGGAGAGACTAGGATATAGATATGATTATTCATGGTATTCAGAAATTGACGCTTGTAGATTTTCCGGGGCATCCGGCATCAATTCTTTTCTCAGGAAACTGTAACTTCCGTTGCCCATTTTGTCAGAATGCTCCTCTAGTATTGGCGAGTTCAGATGAGCCTATGCTGGATAATGATGAGATCTTTTCGTTTTTGAATAAAAGAAAAAAGATGCTTGAGGGGGTAGTAGTTACAGGCGGAGAGCCTACGATAAACAAAGACCTTATTCCTTTTCTCTCTTCTCTGAAAGACCTGGGGTACCTTGTCAAGCTAGATACCAATGGCTATATGCCTGACGTACTGAGGAAGGCAGTCGAGTCAGGATCTGTCGATTATGTTGCCATGGATATTAAGACGAGCCTTGATGAATACCCTAAACTCTGTGGGGTAGAGGACATAGATGTTTCCAGAATAAAGGAAAGCATCGATTTCCTGATGACTGGAGCGGTGGATTATGAATTCAGGACCACAGTTGTGGAGCCACTACACCATAAAGAAAATTTTGAAAAAATTGGAGAGATGACGAAGAACTGTCGAAGATATTTTTTGCAATCCTTTGTAGACAGTGGAAATATCATTGGGAAAAATTGTTTTTCACCTTCTCCTGAGCAATTGCAAAATTATCTTGAAATACTAAGTTCTTATATAAAAAATGTATCAATACGTGATAGAGCATAACACTATATATAGTGTGGTTAGTCTTTTATTACACTTTCTGCAGTAGTTGTTACACTTGTCTAAAGCGTTTGGCTGTGATATGGTCTAGTAAATCACAAATAGGAGCATACTAGTGTATACAGTTGTTAAACGCGACGGTAAAGAAGTCGGTTTTGATATAAAGAAAATTACAGTTGCCATCGAGAAAGCCTTTAACTCCATAGAGAAGGCATATGATGAGAATATTGTTGACTTTATTGCTCTTAAAGTCACATCAGATTTCTCATCTAAGATCAAGGATGGAAAGATTTCTGTAGAAGACATACAGGACAGTGTGGAGAGTGTTCTTTCCCAGGCTGGATATCAGGATGTTGCAAAGTCTTATATCCTCTACAGAAAGCAGAGAGAGAAAATCAGAAATATGACGTCCGCCACCCTTGGTTATAAGAGTGTAGTGGATAACTACCTTAAGCTCAGTGACTGGAGAGTAAAAGAAAACAGTACTGTCACATACTCTGTCGGCGGTCTTATTCTCTCCAACTCTGGAGCCATCACTGCAAACTATTGGCTCAGTGAAATCTATGATGAAGAGATTGCAAACGCTCATAGAAACTGTGATTTCC